>DATDOR010000068.1:0-11727 GCA_035293165.1 Anaerolineales bacterium
CGGACAACTGACGAACGCCTCCGCACCGCCTTACGCCCGCTGGCTGCCTTTGGCATCTTGCATGGCAGCCATGAATGGCTGGAAGTTTTCCTCGTGTTGGATGCGCTGCCTTTCATTCATGCAGCCAACCTGCTCTACGAAGCCCTTCGGTTAGCCATATTGGCATTTTCATTTTTATCCCTATCTGCGTTTGGGGCATCTCTCCTTTCCCCCACCCTGAAAATTCGGCGGTTGAGCTTGCTGCTTCCTCTCACGCAAGGAGCGATTTGGGGATTTGGATCATTGATATTGAAAAACCATTTCACCCTTGAAGCAGGTTTGTTTGACACTGCCGATGTGTGGTCGCGATACATTCTTGGCGTTCCATCCTCCCTGGTTGCCAGTGCCGGGCTAATCGCCCAACAACGCGCGTTTCGCCAGGCAGGGATGGCGCAATTCGGGCGGGACAGTCTTTGGGCGGCCATCGCTTTTGCCTGGTATGGGGTTGTGGGGCAAATTTTCACGCGAGTCAGCCCGCTTCCTCCCTCCGATTTTCTCAACCAGAATTTATTTCTTTCCTTGTTCGGTTTCCCCGTTCAGGTATTGCGAGCCGTCGCTGCCGGAGCCGCAGCCGCCTTCGTGATTCGTTTCTTGCGCGCGTCCGAAGTTGAAAAGCAACGCCAAATCGCAGCTTTACAAGAAGCGCGCCTGCAAGAAGCCGAACAGCGCGAAACCTTGCGTGGGGAGATGCTCCGACGCATCGTCGCCGCTCAGGAAGCCGAACGCCAACGCATTGCCCGTGAACTTCACGACGAAACCGGGCAATCGCTCACTGCTATAGGCCTGGGTCTCCGCGGTCTCACCAATGCCCTCGCAAACAAATCCAACCATGCTGCCCAAAATTTACGCCGCCTGGAAGGACTGATCTCCCAATCGCTGACGGAGCTCCAACGCCTGATCGCCGACTTGCGCCCTTCTCATCTGGACGATCTCGGCCTGCCTGCTGCATTACGCTGGTACGCAGGCGAGGTCCAGCAGCGCACCATGCTCGAGGTTCAGGTACAAATTCAGGGGGAGGAGCGCTCCCTCCCGGCTCCGGTCAAGATCGCCCTCTTCCGGGTCGCCCAGGAAGCGCTGAATAACGTTGTCAAACATGCGGCGGCTGCATCCGTTTTTTTACAATTAGCCTATGGGGATCAAGAAGTTTCTATTCGCATCGAGGATGATGGGAAAGGATTTATGATCGAAAACCTCAACCAGCAAAATCGCCCCACCTGGGGTTTGATGGGGATGCGCGAGCGTGCGGCCCTGCTCGGCGGGGGGGTAACTTTCCAATCCCAGCCGGGGAGTGGTACCGTTGTCGAAGTCGTCATCCCCTACCAACAGGGCGAACCAGCCCCTTTAAATGAGAATCCAAATGAAAACACGCCTCTTACTCGTGGATGATCATGCCGTCATCCGGCTTGGCCTGCGCATGCTGCTCGAAAACGAGAGCGATCTGGAAATCATCGGTGAAGCTGAAACCGCCCGCGAAGCCATCCAATTGGTTTCGGATCTCCATCCGAATGTCGTCCTGCTCGATATTGGTCTTCCGGACATTTCCGGAATCGAAGCAGCTACCGAAATCAAACGAATCTCACCCCAGACAGCTATCGTCGCCCTCACCATCCATGAAGATGAAGAATACTTCTTCAAAATGCTCGAAGCCGGAGCCAGCGGCTATGTCCCCAAACGCGCCGCGCCCGAAGAACTGCTCACTGCCATTCGCGCCGCTGCCGGTGGAGAAGTGTATTTGTACCCGTCGCTGGCAAAATTGCTTGTCAAAGACTTCCTCGCACAACCCAAATCCGCTGACGAAAGTGGAATCGAGGACGACTTGACCGAACGTGAGCAAGAGGTCCTCGCGCTCCTGGCCGATGGGGAAAGCAATGCCGAAATCGCCGACAAACTGGTCATCAGCCCTAAGACCGTCGGCCGCCACCGCGAAAATATCATGCGGAAACTCAATCTCCACTCTCGTGTGGAGTTGGTCAAATACGCCATTCGCAAGGGAATTATTCGGGCGTAAAGTAAGGCGAATTGCCAATGCGCTCCACCAATGGGTCAAACACCCCACGCGCGTGGGGTGTTTTGCTTCGTTAACCCCATTCCAAAGCCCCCATATGGGATAACTACCCCAAAGAAAAAATCCGGTTTCCACCCGATTTACCTTGTCGCTTGAAAACGCTAAACTATGAATAAGAAGCCCTGGTGGTTCCTCCTCCATTTCGTGGCTTGAGACTCTTCCAGGGTTTCAATAGTCAACCCCTTGTAAGTGCGTGGCACTATTTTACAAGTTTTACTGGTTGAAAAGATTTTTGGCAAGTGCCACGCACTTTTCAACCCCTATGGAGAATCGAAATGGAAACCACAATTATCCTCACCATGATTCTTTTGACCCTCATTCGGCTTGTGTTGCCCTTCGTTTTGTTGGTTGTGGTTGGCAAATTGTTGGCCCACTTGAACCAACAAGCATGATGGAATTTTGAACTTCAGAGAAAAGGTGAAACCATGAACACACTTGAATGGACAACCCTCGTTCTCGGAATTTTGGTACGTCTGGCCGTCCCGGTTGGCGCGACTGCCTTTTTGGTCTGGTTCCTGCGCCGGTTGGATGCACGCTGGCAGGAAGAAGCCATGCAACAAGCCGCCAATGTGGGAGGCATCACAGTTCCTATTTCACAACTCCATTGCTGGGATGTGCACGATTGCTCACCGGAAAAAAGAGCAACCTGTCCAGCCTACCTCAATTCCAATATCTCTTGCTGGGAAGCCCATCGCCGGAATGGACAACTGCAACAAGCCTGCCAGGGATGCGCTTTCCGAAAAATGAAACTGGCTGCTGCTCCTGCAGCCTCATAATCTTTTAGGAGAACAAGACAATGTTGCGAACATTATCTAAACGTCTTCTCATCGGTTTCTGTTTTGCCCTGCCCGCAGCGCTGGCGGCTTTTGCCACGGGCCAGGCAGGAATGGACCTCCAGGCCCCTGTCCAGAATGAATGTGCCGAATGTCACGAAATCATCGGCTCTCACTGGACGGACAGCCAGCATGGCAAAGCCACCAGTGACCCTATTTTTCAACAAGCCTGGGTTGACGCAGGAAAACCTGACGAATGTTTGACCTGCCATACAACCGGGTTCGACCCCGAAACGGGGACTTGGGAAACGGACGGCGTCGCCTGCCAGACGTGCCACTCCCCGATTCCCACCAACCACCCGGAAGACATCATGCCGACCGACATTTCCTCCAGGTTGTGTGGAACCTGTCACCTGCAAACCCATGATGAATGGTCAGACAGCACCCACGCCCAGGAGGACTTAAGTTGCGTGCGCTGCCACAACCCGCACACTACTGAATTGCGCGTGTCCGACGCTCAGGAATTGTGCGCGGCCTGCCACAATGACGAAGTTCATTTTTTCGAGTTCACCATTCATGCACAACAGGGGATTAGCTGTCTGGACTGCCACCTGCAAGTATCAGACGCGCAAATGGGCGAAGGACACGGCGCACGTCACCACACCTTTGCCGTGGGGATGGAAACCTGCTCAACTTGCCATACCCTGGATATGCATTATCCTGTAGACAACGTTTCCGCGCAGGAATTACCAGAAACGCAAATGAGTACTGTCCTGGAAAGTTCTCTTGTCCAAACCGAACCGAATCCGACCAGCCCCGTCGGGTTTTCCCTTCTCGCCGGTTTGGTAGGGATGGCCTTCGGCATGATCCTGGCTCCCTGGTCTGAACGCTGGTATCGCCGCATCAACAAATCGTGAGGAGAACAACCATGAGTACAACGAACTCACTTGGTCGCCGCAATTTCATCAAACTCGCACTGGTTGGGAGCGCCGCTGTCATAGGTGCACAGGCACTTCCCAAAAACCATCATTCCGAAGCAGAGGGGGACAGCCCTCATCGCTGGGGAATGGTGATTGACCTGGAAAAGTGCATCGGCTGTAATTACTGTACGCTGGCCTGCAAAGCGCATAACGACATCGCCCCAGATGTCGCCTGGAATAAACTCTTCGAAACCGGGGAGATAAACGGCAAGATGCACTACATGCCCGTCCCCTGCCAGCAGTGCGAACATGCCCCGTGCGTGGACGCCTGCCCCGTCAAAGCCACCTACCACCGGGCGGATGGGATCGTCATGATGGATTATGACCGGTGCATCGGCTGCCGGTATTGCGAAGTCGCCTGCCCGTATGGGGTGCGCTCTTTCAACTGGAAAGAATTCGACGGGGAAAATCCCCTCGTGCCGATGTGGGGCACTCCGGAAGTTGAACGCCGCCCCCGCGGGGTCGTGGAAAAATGCTCCCTCTGCTACCAACGCATTGACCGGGGTCTGGCGCAGGGACTGACCCCCGGTGTGGACGAGGAAGCCACCCCCGCCTGCGTCGTCGCCTGCCCGACCGGGGCACGGGTCTTTGGTGATCTCAATGATCCCGAATCGCCCGTCAACAAACTGCTGGAAGAGAACCATATCACTCGCCTGCGCGAGGACTTGGGAACTGAACCCCGGGTGTATTACATTCACGCTCACTTTGATAAAAAATCTGAGGAGGTGTGCGGATGAACGCTACAACCACCAAACGATTTCAATTGACGCCATTCCAAACCTGGTTGGGCATCCTGGCCCTTTTCATGGTCGCAGGAGTTGTTGCAGGAGTGCTGATCTTCTTCAATGGGTTGTATCTGACCAACCTGAATGATCTCGTCCCCTGGGGGCTTTGGATCACCGTTGACCTGTCTGCTATCGCATTGAGTGCGGGCGCATTCCTCCTCTCGGCTGCGGTTTACCTGCTCGGTCTGAAACAATACCAACCCCTGGCGCGCACAGCCGTCTTCATTGGGTTGATTGGATACAGTATGGCGATGTTGATGCTGCTGCTCGATATTGGCCGTCCCGACCGGTTCTGGCATGCGATGGTCTTCTGGAACCTCCACTCCCCGCTTTGGGAAGTGACCATGTGCGTCATCCTGTACTTTTCCGTCCTGGTCATGGAGGTCGCCCCCATCTTTGGGCAGGCCGAGTGGTTCCAAAAGCGTTGGCCGGGACTGTCCCACAAACTGGAGAAAGTGCATCACATTGCGCCCGTTCTTGCGATTGCAGGGCTAGGTTTGTCGATGTTACACCAGTCTTCGCTCGGCGCGACCTACGGAATTATGAAGGCCCGTCCCATTTGGTACCGTCCCGGAATGGCCGTGCTGTTCATCGTATCGGCGATGGCGGCTGGTCCGGCGTTGACTTTGCTGGCCTCTTCACTTTCCGCGCGCTTTACCCGTCGAGCGGTCGTCAACGATAAACTTATTGATGGAATCTCATACTTCATCGGTTGGGTGTTGGCCGCTTACCTTTACCTGCGGTTTTGGGACATGCTGGCGATGAGTTACACGGTCGAGCCAGGACGAACGGAGGGTCTGCGCGTCCTTACTCGCGGGCAACTGGCCTTCAACTTCTGGATTGGGGAAATGCTATTGGGGGTCGTGGTTCCCATGATCATTTTGTTGAGTGGGCGATTGCGCCGGTATCCTATCCTGAGAACCACGGCTCTGTTCCTGGTTGTCGGCGGGTTGGTCGCTTACCGTTGGGATACCAATATCGTTGGGTTGACTGTCACAATGACCAGCTTGCCTTCTCAACTGGCCCCTTTATACACCACCTACACCCCTTCCCTGATTGAATGGGTAACAGCCCTGGGGGTGATTGCTTACGGGTTGATGGCTTTTACTTTGGGGGTGCGCTATCTAAACGTGGTAGACCACCGGGAATCACTCGAGGCTGTAGTCACGGAAAAACCTTTTAGTTTTTTTGGCTCTTCCGTTTTTTAGCGGGAAATTTGCCATCCTGGTTTGCGTAAAGCGACCCGCAATGCCGGCTTGACTGGCTTTGCCTGCCGTACGCCGCCCGAGGTAAAATGGCCCGAACTACGCTGATCTCGCCAAACTCAATGAGTTTCGTGGTCGTGATTGTGGAGCGCTGGGGTCGGATACGAATACACGTCGCGCTCATCGTGGTCCGGCTGGGTAATCCAGCGCAGGATAAGCGCATAGGTGAGAATGGAACCGCTACCGGCTAGAAGAGCAATCACTCCACCAATCCCGGGTGTATTGACAAGCCAATAAAAGAATTGGAAAATCGGATATTCTAACGGGAAATTCATGTGAGTTTCTCCATTGCCAAAACCCGGCAGTCCAAACACTGGCCCAGCCATTTCGTCTGGCCCAGGATGGTTTGCATGTAAGACATCTCTGCCTCACTGATCGTCGGAATGTTGCATGTAGTGCAATTCACTCTCGGACTGCTGAAAAGCAGCTGCCACTCCTGCGTTCCATTCGATTCCGATCTGGAATTCTCCATCCTCAAGGCGCGTGTATCACAGATACTGGCACACTTTGCACAACCGATACATCCGGAAGACAACAAAAACAATCCAGTTTCCCGGTCGGTTTCTCGGATTACCAGCGTCTTGGTCGGGCAGACCCGAGTGCAGAATCCGCACAGGGTGCATTTATCTGCTTCGGGTAAAGCTGGTAACCTGACAACCTTCCTGGATCGAAAATCAGGCCGGGTGTTCTCCAACAGCCACCCAGCAAGCAAGCGGCCAATCGGTCCGTAGACCGGATCCCCAGATCGAACCATCTGCCTGCCTACGTCAACCAACCAATCCCCGGCATGCTGCTGCAGGAACTTCCGTTCCATTGACGAGCGCGCCGGGGAGTGTCTACCTTCAGCTTCCTCGCGGGACACCAGGTAAGCCAGAAACGCCAGTTCCATTGAGGCGTGGTCCGGGAGCTCCGCCGTTTGGGAGATGAGTCCGGCGGATTTATAAATCTGAGCAACGGCGAAGGTTTCTGGCCCGGCCAAGCGGCCGCTTCGGTGTAGCGACTCATACATCCAAACCTGCGGCCGGCCTCCAGCGCCCAAAAACAGCATGCGGTATCTTTTCCGGCGGCTTACCAGCGATTCGGCAGGGATTTCCTGCATTTGAAGGACGGCTTTCCGCGCGACTGGGGAACCTTGAGCCATAATATGGGTGGCGTACTCATAGAGCGGCCACTCAGCACCCGGCTGAGCCAGCCAGTCCGGCGGATCGGCGAGGGCCTCCGCAAGGAAGTGATAGAGATACGCACGCGAATTCATTAGAAAACGACCTGCGGGCACAACGAGGTCCCACAAAAATCCCGGTTCAGGATTTCAACGCCTGGACGAAATGCGTAATGATATCCAGCGGGATTGGCAAGATGGTCGCGTTCTTCTCGCTGGCCATCTCGACGAGCGTTTGCAGATAGCGCAGTTGCATGCTGGCCGGGGAAGCAGACAGCCTGTCGGCTGCCTCGGCGAGGGCGGACGAAGCCTCCTTTTCGCCGTCGGCGTGGATGATTTTGGCACGCTTTTCTCGCTCGGCCTCCGCCTGCCGGGCCATCGCCCGCTGCAGTCCTTCAGGGAGCAACACGTCCTTCACCTCAACGACACTGACCTCTACGCCCCAGGGTTCTTCTGTGTGCTTGTCTATGATTTCGCCAAGCATCTTGTTGATCCTGTCACGGTGAGAGAGCAATTCGTCGAGATCTGACTGGCCTAAAACGCTCCGTAGTGTGGTCAGTGCAATCTGGCCAGTCGCCCGGGCGTACTCGCGAACCTTAATGATAGCAGTAGTTGCATTGACCACCCGGAAATACACAACCGCATCGACCTGGACGGTTACGTTATCCCGGGTGATCACCTCTTGCGGTTCCACCACAAGGGTTTCTACGCGCATGTCCACTTTCACGAGACGGTCTATATAGGGGAAGATCATATTCAGGCCAGGGTTGCGTTCCCCGCGCAACTTTCCGAAGCGAAACACCAGGCCTTTTTCATACTGCCAGACAACCTTGAAGGTGGCCGGCAATAGGATCAGGACAACGACGACAATCAAAACAGTTAAGTAAGGCTGGTCAAGCATGGTTAACCTCCGCGGATTTTAGATCCCCACCCGCGAAGCCGTTTTGACACTTCGCTTGGTTCAGGTGGGGGTATGACGAGATGAGATTGAGCTTCTTGGATAACTCTTCCCTCCGCAATTTCCCAGATAGACACAGCAGGAAATACGCGAAAGAAGAACAAAAACATAAGACCAAATAATGCGAACGATGCAGCAGTCAGGGCAAACTCGGTTAGAGTTGGCTGGTACGTGGTGTAGGGGATGAGCCGCGGGTGGGTCATGGTCGGTACAACGATGTTCCAACGTTCCAACCACATCCCGATCAGCACGAAGAAGGAAGCGATGACCGAGGCGGTTACAGTGCGGTGCTTCAACCAGCGGCTGAAACCGAGTCCAGCCAGGGCAGCCAGCGCGATCATCAGCAACCACCCAACCATACGGCTGTCCGGGTCTCTGAATGAGAGGTTCACGGTGGACAGATTCGCCCAGAGTGGCAGGTTCGGGACCACTCCCGGCCCAAACATCATTACCGCGACGAACAGCATCCCTCCCGCGAAGACTAATCCGGAACGGGGCTGAAAGATAGGCAGGCGTACCGGATTATCTGGCACCATCCTGGGGACGACCAGCACCCAAAAGGCGACCACCATCGAAGCCACCATCAACCAGAACCCAACCGAGAATTCGCCCCACAGTTTGCTCGCCAATACAGGGAATTCATCGACCTGCTGACCGGCCGCAACTCCCATGTGCTCGGCAAAAGTGAAATACATCCAAATCATGTTCATTGTCAGGAACAACAGCCCAAGGTTGCGATACTGTTTTGCGGCAATGATGTTCTCCAGGCCGTATGCTTTACGAATGGTGGTCATTGCAATAAACAGCGCCCCAATTCCCGAGAAGATTGCTCCGACAACGAAGTAGGGGCCGAAAATGGACGAATGCCATCCGGGTTGGACAGTAGTCGCCAAGATCCAGGAAATGATAGTGTGTACCGAGACAGCCACCGGGATAATGAAGACCGCCATAAAAGCAATTGCCTTTTCCAGGCGGATCCATTGGGAGCGCGTCCCGCGCCACCCTAAAGCCAGGGTTTTGTAAAGTAATTTCTGCCAGCCAGGGGCATCATCCGGACAGTTATCACGCAAAATAGCAGCATCTGGGATCAACGGGAGGTAGAGGTAGGTGACCGACCCCAGGAAATACATGGTCACGGAGATGACGTCCCAAAGGATGGGCGACTGAACCCGGCCATAAAAGAGTGTAAATACCAACCGGTCTGGGCGACCCATGTCAATGATGATCTGGAGTGTTCCGACAATCAGGGCAAAAGCAGTGACCGCCTCGGCCACCCGGGTGATTGGCCGCCGCCATTCGGCGCCCATCACACGTAAAATTGCTGAAATCAGGGTCCCGGCATGGCTGATTCCGATGAAAAAGATGAAATTGACCATGTAAATGCCCCAGTAAGCCGGTCGCGACATCCCGGTTTCGCCCAGACCGAGGGTTAACTGGCGGATGTACATGTAAACCCCAAAGCCAAACACAATCAATAAAACACTCACGGCCGGGTAAAAACCCCGCGGGGTTTTGAAGAGCGGTGCTATCAATTTCTCTTTGTCATGGGGATCCACTCTAAGCATATCAGCCCTCCTTCAGGTAAATCACTTTTGGATGCGTGCCCACATCCTCTAACAGCCGGAAGGCTCGCTGGGAACTGGAAAGCAGCGAGACTGTGCTCCCAGGATCATCAAGATCTCCGAAAAACCTGGCTTTCCCAGTGCAGGTCTGAACACAAGCCGGGACGTACTCATCGGGCCGAAATTCTCTTGACTCCGCTTCCGCTCTTGCTCTGGCCTTTCGCAACCGCTGGATGCAGAACGTACATTTTTCAACCACCCCTCTGGGTCGCACGGCTGGCCCTTCCAATACTCCGGCCGCAATGACCTTATCCGGATTTTGGTATTCATTCAGGGAACCCTCCCACTCTGGCGCGTACCAGTTGAAGTACCGCACCCCATAAGGGCAGGCTACTGTGCAGAATCTGCAACCGATGCAGCGATCATAGTTCTGTCGAACCAACCCTTCCTCGTCCTTGAAAGTAGCCTGCACCGGGCAGACTTTGATGCAAGGGGGGTTGTCACAGTGCATGCAGGGACGGGTTAGGTATCGCGAATTCACTTGCGGATACTCACCAGTCTCCTCGGTCGGATTGATCGGCATGGGGAAGACATCATTCCACCGGATCGCGCGGCCTCGAATGGCTTCACTGGGTTTGACCACAGGGGTGTTGTTCTCAAAGCGACACGCTATGCTGCATCCCTGGCATGCTACACATTTATCGAGATCGATTACCATAGACCACCTGGTCATTCGTATGCCTCCAATTTACAGCACTGCTCAGGCTTCATAAACTTTCACTCTTGTATTGGTGAATGCCGCCAGGCCCGTGACGGGTTCGCTGGCCGGATTTAGAAGTTCCATTCCGTTGACCCCGCGCCCATCTGCCCACCGCCCAAGTCCCTGGTGACCCTGGTTATACGGTAGATTGACAACTTCAGGATGGAGCCCTTTGACCACACGCAGCTTTGTTTTGACCTTTCCGTAAGGACTTTCGACCCACACCTCATCCTTGTCGTGCAAGCCAAGCTCATGTGCAGTTTCAGGGTTCATCTCAAGCCAGGAGCCCCAGGTTTCACCGACCGTCATCCCGCTGATCTCCTGAAGTGTTGGCATATTAGCGGCCGCGCTGTGAGGTCCAAGGGCCATGATTGTTATCACGTTCAATATCAAGGGAAATGCTTGCTCATCGCCCTGAAACTCGGTGGGGAGATAGTGGGGCAAGCCGACCTCCACGCCGGTTCTATCCAGACCCAAAGCGGTCAACTCGGCATCGCTTTTTCCACCCAGCAAGCAGAACAATTCGCGGCTGTAGAAATCGAAATAACCATCTCTGGGGGATAAAAGGCGATCTCGCCCGACGATTTCGTTCAGCCATTTTGTACTGCCCGGCCTGGCAAAGCGGTAGCCCGGGGTGAGCCAGACCCCCAACTCCTTAATGGTTTCCCAACCCGAATCTACCGTCTCTCCGGCTGCTTTCAAAGTAGGCGTCAAGCGGTAACGCAGCAAGCCCTCATAAGTTTTCCATGGAAAGGCCTCTGAAACCGGCCCGCCCATTGCCTCAGCGACACGAAGCAAAAAATCTCCAACCGGAAGCGTATTGTGGCGCCGGTTGATCACTGGCTGGCGCAGGCCAACGCCAGGATAGCCCAGGCCTTCAAAGAAATGGTCCTCGTAACGCTCGAGGAAAGTTGGCTCGGGAAGCACCAGATCGGCATAAGCCGCGCTTTCATCCATGAAGGAACTGAAGGACACAACCAGGGGAACTTTTTCAAACGCTTCCTTGAAACGGGCTCCGCCGGGGGTTTCAAAAACAGGGTTGGCATCGTAAAGGAAGAGTAAATTCACCGTGTACCCAGAAAGGATGCGGTCTGCCACTGCCTGATAGGCGTTAAAGCCGATCGGGAACAGCGTACCACACCCGTCAACGCGTTCGGCTTGACAACCGGCCACTGCAAGTGGGTCATCCGGCAACTCCGGCCAGTCACGGATGGCCGGATATCGCTGGGTGAGGATCCCCCCTGGCTGTTCGATGCTGCCGACAAGCGCGTTCAGCATGTGTACCGCCATAGCAGCGTATAACCCCCCCATTGTTCCGTTGAGCAAGCCGCCCTTGCCTGGAAGGATCGCCAGGGAAGGACGGGTTCCGGCAAATTCGCCT
>DATDOR010000069.1:0-5594 GCA_035293165.1 Anaerolineales bacterium
CATGCTGGGGATTACCGAAATGGGAATTAACCTGCCTTCTACCCCAGTCGTCGTCATCGCGAACGACTTGTCCCCCTCGGACACAGCCTCTTTTGATCCCGAACGCGTCTTGGGGTTTTGCATTGTAAACGGCGGCCCAACCTCGCACATTGCTATCCTCGCGCGGGCATTGGGACTCCCAGCCATTGTCGGCGCGGATGAAAGTATTTTGTCCCTGGTCGAAAAAACCCCGGTGATACTCAACGGAAATGACGGCACCCTGACTCCCAACCCCGACCCGGAAGTTCTCGCGCGGGCCGCGCAAATCCAGCGCAGGTGGCTGGAATATCGCCGATTTGCCCAGGAACAATCCGCTCTTCCCGCAACCATGTTGGATGGGCAACGCGTCGACATCACTGCCAACGCCGGGTCTGTGGCCGATGCCGCAGAGGCGCTAAAAATGGGGGCAGACGGGATAGGTCTGTTACGTACCGAATTCTTGTTCCTGGAACGTACCACCGCCCCCACCGAAGACGAACAACACGATGTGTACCGCGCCATCGCCCAGACGATGAACACCCGCCCGGTCATCATCCGCACGCTGGACATCGGCGGGGACAAACCCTTGCCTTACATTCAACAAAAACCGGAGATGAATCCTTTTTTGGGCGAGCGTGGAATCCGCCTGTGCCTGAACCGCCCGGGCCTGTTCCGGGAACAACTGCGGGCAATCCTCCGTGCCACGCCCTTTGGGGATTTACGCATCATGTTCCCGATGGTCAGCGACATCGCCGAACTGCATCAGGCCCGCGCATTGATTGAAGAACTGGCTCGTGAATTAGGGAGCCGCTCGGTGCAAATCGGGATCATGATTGAAGTCCCCTCCGCTGCCCTCTTGGCGGATAAATTTGCCCCGGAAATTGACTTCTTCTCTATCGGCACCAACGACCTGACACAATACACCCTGGCCATGGACCGTGCTCACCCTGCCCTGGCTGGCAAACAAGATGGCCTGCACCCCGCCGTGTTGCGCCTGATTGCCCAGACGGTTAACGCCGCCCACCAGCATGGGAAACGGGCCGACATTTGTGGCGAATTAGGGTCAGATGTCACAGCTATCCCCATCTTGCTGGGCTTAGGCATTGACGAATTGAGCGTCAACATCCCGTCCATTCCCACGGTAAAAGCCCTCGTTCGCACACTCAAACTCGCAGATATACAACCCCTGGCACAACAAGCCCTGGCCTGTTCGACCGCACAGGAAGTGCGCGAATTGGTCAAAAAACAACTCAACTAATTATTCAAGGAAAATCCTATGGGTGAAAAATATCAAGCCTACCGGTCAATCAACTATGCCATCCCCGACAAGAGCTGGGCATGGAACCTTTACGGAGCGGGGTTGGAGAGCATGGGACACAATGGTGCCCCGGAAGAATTCTCTATCCCTGAACCGGGAGATGACCAATTATTGGTCCGCATCGACAGCATTGGCGTCTGCTTCTCAGATGTCAAAATCATTCAACAAGGTGGCCGTCACCCGAAACTTTACAACCGCGATCTTGCCGTTGACCCCACCCGCCTCGGGCATGAAGTTTCCCTGACCGTCGTCCAGGTTGGGAAAGATCTACAACAGAAATACCACGTCGGGCAACGGTTGGCAGTACAACCCGACATCTACCAGCAGGGGAAAAGCACTGCTTACGGCTATACCATCCCCGGCGGGCTGGTTCAATACCACCTGATTGGGGATGAAGTGCTCAACACCGATACCGGAGCCTGTCTCCTTCCCGTAGAGGAAGAAATGGGTTACGCCGAATCTTCCCTGCTCGAACCTTGGGGGTGTGTGTTTGCCGCATACACCCAGCGCCGCCGCCTCGAACCGAAAAAGGGCGGGACGATGTGGATCGTCGGCCAACCTGGCGACACGACCGAATTCGAGTTTTCGGCAGGTTTGGATGCCCCAGCAGTGATCATTCTGACGGATGTGCCGAATGTGGTAAAACGACTGGTCTCTAACACCCAGGCAAAAATCATCGAACGGAACGGACTCACGCTCAGTGATTACGTTACACTGAGTAAAGAACTAACCAACGGCATGGGTTTTGACGACATCGTTCTCTTGAACCCGACTTCCGCCCAGGCTGTGGGCGAGATTGCCAAGCACATCGCCCGCCGCGGAGCCTGTAACCTGGTCGGTACCGCGCCCCTGGATGATTTGGTACAGGTGGATTTCGGCCGGTTGCATTACGACTATATCGCTTTCATCGGCACCCACGGTACCGACATAGCTGCATCTTATGGTGAAGCGCACAACCGTTGTGAGTTACGCGCGGGCGGCACTGCGGTGTTTGTGGGGGCGGGTGGCCCGATGGGGCAAATGCACGTCCAACGGGCACTTGAACACCCGGATGGCCCCAAGTTGGTGATCGCCACCGAAATCAGCGATGCCCGGTTGGAAACCCTGAGTGATATGTTTTCCCCTCTGGCGGAAAAGCACGGGCGCCATATTCTGTTCTTCAACCCGAAAACCACTAGCCAATCCTTCTATGATTTTGTCATGCAAGCCACGCAAGGCCAGGGGGCGGATGATGTGGTCGTCAGTGTCCCGGTTGCTGCATTGATGGAAGAAGCCGACACAGTGATGAAACCGGACGGGATGCTGGTTCTGTTTGCGGGTGTATCCAACGGTACAATGGGGAAGGTCAATCTCAGCAATGTCTACCTGTCAAACGCCCAATACACTGGCACTTCGGGGTTGACTGTCGAAGATCAGGCCTCGGTCATGCACCGCCGGGTTTCGGGGACGCTCTCACCCGGCCGTTCGGTGGCCGCGATCGGGGGGTTAGAAACCGCCGTTGAAGCAATTGAATCGGTTATCGAGGGGCGGTACCCAGGTAAAGTGGTAATTTTTCCACAAATTCACAACCTCCCTTTGACGAGCCTCAAGGAACTGAAAACGCAATATCCTGAAGTCGCCGCCAAATTGAATGAGGACATGTGGACGAATGAAGCCGAGGAAGCACTCATCGAAACATTCTGGGAAAAACCTGAACAGGCACGAATATGGACACAAAATGATTTACACGTTAACGCTTAACCCCGCCATTGATCGTGAGTTGACAGTTGACGAAATTGAATATGATAAGGTATTGACTGCCACCGAAGCCCGCATAGATTTTGGCGGAAAGGGGTTCAACGTGTCCAGATTGCTTTGCGCGCTCAACACGCCAAGTATTGCAGTGGGGTTTGTCGGTGGAAGGACAGGGGAACGTCTGCAAAATGGGTTGCATGCCCTTGGGATCGACTCGGACTTCGTCTGGATCGAAGGGGAAACCCGCACGAATATCAGCATTGTGACCAAACGTCACGATCATTATGTGAAAGTCAACGAAAAGGGGCCACTGGTAGACCTACCTACCCAACAAAAGTTACTCGAAAAGATTCAGGTGCTGGCTCGCATAGGGGACTGGTGGGTGCTTGCCGGAAGTCTGCCCCCTGGTATTCCCCAATCGTTTTACGCGGATGTCATTCAAATTCTCAATGAACAGAAAGTGATGACAATCCTGGACACCACCGGGGAAGCACTCAAACTGGGATGCCAGGAGGAAGTGTTTCTGGTAAAACCGAATTCAGAAGAAACCCGCCAATTGACAGGACTGCCGGTAGAAACCCCAACCGAAATCGCAATAGCCGCCGCAGAAATTCGGAAGATGGGGGCACAGAATGTGGTTATCTCAATGGGGAAGACCGGGGCACTCCTGCAAACCGCAGAGGAAACCTGGCTGGCGCACAGCCCTATGATCAAAGAGAAAAACCCGATTGGGGCGGGGGACTCCATGGTAGGAGGGTTGGTCTGGGCACTCCAGCAAGGGCTTTCGACCAAAGAAGCACTGGCCTGGGGAATTGCCAGCGGCGCGGCCACGGCAAGTCTAAGTGGAACCGAAGTTGGGTCACGCCCCTTGATCGAGGAACTATTGACGCTTGTCCGTTTCGAGAACCTTCAAATCCCTGCAAATGGGAATTACCCGTGAGCTGAGGAGCGTGGCACGTAATATCAGCGTGAATTCTATTGTGAATAAACGTGCCACGCACCTTAATGAATTCAATACGCCCCTTGTGGGCGAAATAGAGGTCAATCATGGCATTTGAACAACATCAGGAAAAAACCTATACACAAAGCACCGAAAATGTTTATCAGGCGGCCTTGAAAGTTGTTGATAAATTGGAGGGGAGTACCCTTTCGAACTCCCCCGAAAACTTCCATCTGGAAGTCAAATTCAATAAAACTATTCTGGGAAATGTGCTTGGTGAACGTACCCACCTGACCTGTGAAGTACGCCCTCAAGGTGCCGAGAGTTTAGTGGTGATTGATGCTTATCCCCTTGACGCAGTAGGCCGCAAATTGATGTTCGGTGCCCGCAAAGGGGTGACGGCGACGGTTGTTAGTTGGTTCTTAGCCCATTTGGAAAACAATTTGGGAAAATAGTGCTCACCTGAAGAATTCGCTGAGAACACGGGCGAGTGTCGTTACAAAATGACACTTGCCCGTGTTCGATTTTATCAGCGCCGCCGGAAGATGACCCATACCCCGACCAGGATCAGCGCCACCGGCCAGAACTTCCCGACCATTTCGAGGATGTCGAGCGCCGTCCCACCGACGAAGAGTGCGCCCCCGATCGCGGCCAGAATTCCGCCGGGGATCAGCGCCCACCAGTGGGTTTCACGGGTGAAAATTGCGGAGAACAGGGTGATCAGGACAAATCCACCGCCGAATGAGAGCAGAAACACGCCGGGTTCCGCTTCGCCTTCAAGGGGCAAGACATCCATCAGATACACACCCGCGCCGATGCCGGTCAAAATGCCGCCGGGGACGAGCAGGCCGCTTGAGCGGGTCACGATGCCCCAAAGCAGGAAGACGATTCCCAGCCCGGGCAGGAAGAGATTCCCCATCGAGGGATTTGGACAAACTGGTCAAGAAGGAACAGCCCGCCTAACAGGATGAGGATCAAGCCGCTGATGATCCGGTTGCGGCGTGCATGTGAAACTCCGTTTTTGGCATGATTTTCTGTAATCATTTTCAACTCCTTTGCGTCGGGTGACGGTCACCTGGTGGTTTCAGGTAAATTGTTCGTGATAGTTATATCCTATAACACTACAAGTCATAAAAGGTAGTGCTGGATGTCACATGCAGGTCACGTGCCTGGGGTAAAATAATGAGGGAGCTAAGTGTGTCCGATCCGCTCTCTCTCCCTCCCAAATGGAATAGATTCAAAACCTGCGTTTTTCTCTGTGAATCTCTGGTTCACTCCGTGAAGCTCTGTGTAATTTCTTTTCTGGTTGATCCAGAATAGGAGCAAAAAAAATGAATCCCAAACCCGCCATCCAATCCCAATACCTCGCCACCCTCGAAATGCTCAAACAAGCCATCCTCCATTGTCCCGATGCGCTCTGGAACGACGAACACGACAAAAACCGGTTCTGGCTGGTGTCCTATCACGCCATTTTCTACACCCATCTTTATCTCCAGCCCACCGAAAGTGACTTTGTTCCGTGGGAGAAAGGGCGGCCGCACATCCAATTCATGGGTACCCTCCCCTGGCCTCCACACGATAAAG
>DATDOR010000070.1:0-16940 GCA_035293165.1 Anaerolineales bacterium
GAGGCGGATTGTCACCAAGAAGGCATTGTGATCATCTTGCCACTCATACAAGGTAATTTGGTCGGGCAAAATCACATGATGGATTTCGTTGATCATCACCTGGCGAATGTCACTTTCCCCAAAAGCAGAGCCGAGTTTTTCGGCAGCGCCAGCCAAGGTCGAAGAAATACGATGTTCACGTTTTTCGCGGGCGAGTGCTTCCTGCGTTTGCTGGAAGAGACGGGCGTTTTGGATGATTGCAGAGGTCTGGCCTGCAATCGTGAAGGCGAGGTCTATTTCTTCCTGGCTGAAGGTGTGAACTGGGCTGATTTGGTCTAGCATCAGGATTCCAATTCCCTGGTTCTGGCTGATGAGAGGAACGCTTAAGATGGTTTGTTGGTGGAAAGGTTTAACCCATTCCAGGGGGACGAGTGCCGGTTGCTCCTGAACATTATTGACGAGTATCGGTTTGCGTTCCTGAATCGTGTTTGCGAAGAGGGGAACATTATGTAAATCATCTGTTGTGAGAGATTGGAAAAGTTCCCATTGTTTAGCGTCCGCGTGGCCATCTGCAAACTGTGCCATCACCGGCTGGATGTGATTATTTTCGTCAAGCAGGTAAACCATACAACGGTAGGCGTTGGTTACTTTTGCAGTACGTTGAGTAATTTCACGGAGGATCTGACTTAATCGAATGGAGGTTCCTGCCACTTGCGTAATTTCGAGGAGAGTTCCAGAGATTTCTAACCGGCGGCGATTGGCCTCAAAGAGAAGTGCGTTGTCAATCGCGCTGGCAAGTTGGTCGGCCATTGTTTGGAAAACGCTGATGTCCTCTTGGGTAAAGGCAGAGGGTAGGGTAGATTGGATGGTTATGGCTCCGATTGTGCCGGTGCGGCTATTTAGCGGGAGAGCCATCTCTGAGCGAGTTTCGGGTAGATGCGGATTCTGAAAGTGGATCGCTTCGATACCCACGTCAAGGGCAATACGACCCTGACGATTGACCACACATTGACCGATCATGGACTCGCCACCGATAGCAAGCCGGTGACCATTTTCTAGTTGAATCTGCCCTGCTTCTCCTGTTCCTGCGCGTAGGACTGCCCACTCACGCGCTTCGTCTGCCAGGAATATCCCCACGTAATAAAGGTCAAAACGGTCTCGAATGAGTTCGACGGCTTGAGGGAGAAGTTGCTCCAATTCGAGGATTGAGGACGCTGCTCTGGAAATTTCGGCGGAGGTTTGAAGTTGTAGCGCGCGCTTGCGGGTTTGGGTAAGCAGTTCCGTATTAGTGAGGGCGGCTGCTACCTGGTTTGCCATGGCGGTTAGCAGGTCTGCGTCTTCTCTGGAAAAATCGGATTGATCTTGGGTGTTTATTGCGGTAATTGTCCCTAGCACGGCATCTTGATAGAACATTGGGGCGACGATTACGGAGCCAACATTGTTTTCCTGGCGATGCTGTTGTGCATCTGGACTTTCGCGGGGGTCGGGGATATTCTTTGGCGAAAGAGCAAAGGTGCGGGTTTGGATTGCCCATCCTGTCAATCCGTTCAGCAATTGGTGAAATAAATCTGGGGTAATTTCTTGAGGAGCAGCATTGTTTTCGATGAATTGAAGAACCTTTTCGCCGGGCATATCTAAAGTCAAGAGTAATACCCGCTCTGCTGGCAGTGTTCCGGCAATGGTGTCCGCGACCGATTGTAGAAGCTCTTCAGTCTTATTGGTGGCAATGGCTGTTCGTCCAATTTGGTAGAGAGCTTCTGTACGAACCAGGGAGGTTTGGGTTTCTTTGTAAAGCCGGGCACTTTCGAGGGCACTACCCAGTTGATTGGTAAGGGTTTCGATGAGGTTGATTTCTTCAGCTGACCAGGCGGCCTCTTCTCCCTTCTTAAACCGCACGACTCCAGCGATATGATCCTGAATTTTGATCGGGACGGCGAGGGTATCCGAAGCGGGCAAGGTGAGGTGTCCCACGCTTGCGGTGTGTTTGAGGGCGGGGGATAGGTCTTCGATAATGGGCGTGATGCCATTTTGATCGGCACGGTAGGCAAAGGTTTTGGTCACACGCGCGAGATCACGCCACCCTTCCCGGCTCAGGTCGCGGTAAGCTCTTCTGGCGGCTTCGAGGGCATTTCGGGCTTCAGTAAGTGCTTTCTGGTTCTCTGTGAACAGGTATGCATTATCAATTGCGACGGCAAGTTGGTCTGCTAAAAGTTGTAGAATGGTTATATCTTCCTGTGTAAAGGCAGCTGCTAGAGTGCTTTGTACGTCAAGAACTCCTAAAACTTTTCCGGCAGAGATGAGAGGGAGACCCATTTCAGAGCGGGTTTCTGGCAGGTCGGGATTGTTGAAGTAGACAGCGTCCTCACCCACATCATGGACAATACGGGGTTGTCTTTGGCTTGCTACAAAACCGACAATCCCCACTTCGCCCACTTTTAGCTTGTGATTGCGAGCAAGCATTCGTTGTCCTCCTGGGCTGTTGGCCGCATGGAGGACGGCAAATTCCTGGTCTTCGCTGAGAAGGAATATGCCAACGTGATAAAAGCCAAATCGCTGGCTAATCAGGTGGGTGATTTGTGTGAGGAGTTCATCCATCTCACGAATGGAAGCGACTGTATTTCCTACTTCGACCGCGGCTTGAATTTGGAGGGCACGCTGCTGGAGGGCTTGGGTTCGTTCATCTACCTGTTGTTCCAAACCGGAAATGAGAGCTTTCAGTTGCCCGGTCATGATGTTGAAGGATTTGGCAAGTGTGCCAAATTCATCTTCAGTCAGTTCTTCGGCGCGAATGCTCAAGTTGCCTTTACTGATCAGTCCGACCATTTGGGTTAATTCGTTAAGTGGGTATGTGACAATGCGGGAAAGAATTATTGCCAAAATGAGAGAAAGAAAAACAGTTCCCACAAGAACGATACTTATGGTTGACCGGATCAAGCTGACCGAAGCTAAGACTTCCTGTATGGATTGGGAAAAAACGATGTCCCAATCCAAGGCGCTCAAAGAGCTATCTTGAACAAGGTCTCCAATCCGGACCCACGAAATGAGACTGTCCTGTCCGAGATACGGGATGACCAGCCAAGATTGGGCGCGGTTGTTCAGGTTATCCCAGTCTAATCCAGTATCCTGCATGGTTTGCTCTGGAGAGTCAGGAAGCCTGAATCCAAGCGAGTTAATGAGGGCAGCATCTCCTGTTTGACCAATTTGGATTTGACTCAGGCGTTCAAGGATAGGTTGGAGGTTATACCGACTAAATAGAACGCCGATCACATGGCTATCATTGTCGAAGACAGGAACAGCCATTTCCGTGTAATAAAGATTTAAGTTGGCATCGTAAAAAGGAGCACTGATGTAAATTTCACCAACTCCCTTCTTAAATCCTTCATGCCACCATTTGTTCTGTGATGAATTATAGCGAGATGGGGGAGCCGAACCTGTGACGATGGCGCCATAGCGATCTGTTACAAAGGTCAGGAGATGGTTGGGGAATGTCTCAGTAAAATTGCTTATTGCTCTATTTGCAGGGATGTAACGTAGGAGAAATTCTTCACGAAAAGCAATGGTTTCCGCTGTTTTCCATTCCAATTCAAGGGTGTTAATTTCTGTCTGAATTTGCTCAGAGGATTTGAGTTCATATTGTAGGTTTTGTTGATTAATGGCTTCAATCAAGGCCACATTTTCGGCTTGTGTAGAAAGTTCGGTGGCTTGAAACAGAAGTTCATTCGTAAGGATGCGCGATTCAGCTAAGGCCAATTTATGGAGATTTTCTCCGGCTGTTTGAATGGTGTTGAGTTGTAATGCGGCAAAGATGGCGATCCCAATAGCAATAACAATTGCAATCATCACAACGATGATCGTGCCCATCAATTTAGCGAAAACCGACCAGCGGCGGAAGGCTTTTTGTACTTGCCGGGTTTGCTCAGCAAAGCTTGTGAGTTTTGAGATAGTGAAAATGAATAAAATAAAAAATATCAGCGATGAAAGAGCACTTGTAATTGTCTCGTCGAAGAGAACTGCCATCACGCCGTTAAGAAAGGCTGTGAGGAGGGTTGCAAAAAAGAAAAATAAACCAATTTGACTGGTTGTAGGGGACTTTTTGCGATCAATCCACGCTACCACTAAGGCCGGGCAAATCAAGGTTAGTACGAGAAACCCAATTCGTATTCCAAATAAGGTATCGTGTAAAATTCCCTGATCAGCCGTCTGGACGAGTGAATTGATTGTGGTAAATTCTATTGGGTCCGGCAGGGTAATGATGAAGAAGTTGCTGATTAATCTTTGACTTATTCCGGTAATATCGAATAACAGAAAAATGGTTGGAATAATGACTAAGCCAATGACAGGCCAGTAAAGCCAACGATATTTTCTTATCCATTGCGGACGCAGGATAGCAACACTTGTCAGGTATATTAACGGGCCAATCGCTTTGGAACCTGCAAAAAGCAGGAGAATATAGGGGATCGCACCTTCTAAGCTGTATGTGCCCTGCAGAAAGTTGTTTGCAAGATTGATAATACTAAGGGCGACCAATAACGCGGCTATTGAGCGATTGGTTACAGCTTTAGCGTTTAAGATGAAAACATATCCTGCAAATAATAACTGCAAGATAGTTACGAGAATAAGTAGGTTGGATAAGAAGACCTGTACAGACATCTTATTCTCTCGTTTCGGCGGTTTCTGAGATCAAATGAACTTCTATCTCAGATAGTTGAAGCGCTTTTTGCATTTCATAGACAGCGGTTTGCAAAATGGTTTCGAGGTCTAGTGTTTCTCTCATTTGGCTTGAGATATCACTTAGAATTTTTTCCTGTTCTGCCCGGCTCTGCGTTTCGAGGATGAGACGGGCATTTTCGAGGGATAAAGCCGTTTGATTCAGGGTTGCTTCGATCAAAGCGAATTCATCCGTTGTCCATGCCCGGCCAGTTGCCTTAAGTTTTATTGCGCCAAGAACCTGGTCTTGAAACAAGATCGGTGCAACGAGAAAGGAATCCCCATTTTCTTGGGTAACATGAATTTTGCGATTCTGCTGTGCGATTTCCAGCGCTGCGAAGTCAGGTTGGGCTGTCTCTTGAAGCTCTCCGGCGGAGAATTGAAAAGCAGAGGTTTCTTTGGCTAAGTAGGCGCGCCAGGTTGTTTGTAAGTAAAGTTGATTTAAGCGGTTAATTTCACTTAATTGCGTTTGGGATTCCTGGAACAGACGGGCGTTTTCAAAGGCTATCGCGATTTGGTTCGCTACATTTTGGAGCGTTTCTACCCCTTGTTGGCTAAAAGCAATTTTTTGGGTAGATTGGACATTAATGGCTCCAATGGCTTTTCCTCCAGCGTAGAGCGGGAGAGTAATTGCGAAGCGGGCCTCAGGGATTTTGAGAAGTTTAGCGTTTTCAGCTTTTTGAGGAATTTCTAAATATTCGATGTATGGTTTGAGGCTACGCAAAGCGGTCTCTAATTCAATTGTCATCCCAATATTGAACCTGTGCGAATCCCCCTGCGGTGATGGAATTTCCGGATGGGTATATCTTAAAGTTGCCCATTGATTGTTTGAATCAACCATATAGATAGCTGCAAAATCAAAATCAAATAAAGTGGTGAGTTTCTTAACTACCTGAATGCCAAGTTGATCCAGGTCTAGTATTCTGTTAATCGTTTGCCCTATTGCATTGGTAGCGTTGAGTTGGATCGTCCGGTTTTCAACCTCCTGCTCCAGGGTTGTGCGGACGTTCTGAAGTTCTAAATTCGCTTCGTAAAGAGTTGTTATATTTTCTCTTGCCTTTTGGAGTATCGTTTCCATGTTGCGGATTGCATTCATTAATAAAATGGCGGACAAAATAAATACAAATGAAGGGGTAGAGATCTTAAGAAATATTGGTAATGAGGTTGGGGGTATGAATATGATCCCAGTTGATTCAATGAAGTAAAGGCCGACTAATCCGAGAGAACCTAGAATTGCGATAAGTAAGCTGGAGCGTGCGCCGAGCAACAAGCCGGCTATGAGGACAACAATGGTATAAATCTGGATGGCAAAACTATCTACACCATTATTATTGAGCGCGATAATAAAGGGTATAGCACCCAAAAGCACACAGAATAAAATGCTTGCTAGCCTTAAACGTCTTGCTTGCAACAAAAAATAACACCCGATAGTTAAGATGATGGCAGAGCCAATGAAAATCCATACTAAAAGATTTTCCGGGAAAATTACTGGGATGATCGCGGTACAAACAATTTCAACGGCAAAAACCGTAACCAGAGTATTGAACAGGTTTCTAGCTTTATGAGTTTTCTGTTCTTGCTCAAATTGAGGGGATGTGAGCCAATGAGGGAATTTCATCGAAATTATTGATTATGGTTGTCTACACCATTTCTGTTGGTTTTTGTCGAGTTAAGTTGGATGCTGGCTTCTTGGATATCTAGAACAGTAGCAATTTGGGTCAACGTTGTTTTTAATATGGTTTCGATGTCTGCAGAACTGCGAATCTTGGAGGAAATTTGATTAATCTGTTGTTCACGCTGGGCAAGCTGTTGAGAAGCTTCAACTAATCGCGCATTCTCGAGGGCCAGGGTTGCTTGTCTGATAACACTTTCAATTAACGTTAAGTCATCTAATGACCAGTCAGATTTTTCGGATTTCAGGTGAATCACTCCGAGAACATATCCACGAAGGATAAGCGGTAAGGTAATGCAGGCTGAACCATTTTCAGTGGTCAAGACAGGTATATTTTCTCGAATGGAACTTTCGACATGTGGGATTTGAGGTGAGACGACCGCTGTCACCTGGTTGTGTTTAATTTGATAGGCAAGTGTGCGATTTTTCCTTATATTCTCCCAATTTTCCTGCATAAATATCCGGTTGAGATTGTTAATTTCTTCGAGTTGGTTCTGAGTTTTCTGGTAAAGACGAGCGTTTTGTATGGCGCTTGCAATCTGGTTTGCCATGTTTTGCATTGTTTCAACATCTTGATCGCTAAAGGCTGCTTCTTCAGTAGACTGTACATCCAATGCGCCAATCGCTTCATCACCGACAAGAAGAGGTAATGCAATCTCCGAACGAGTTTCTGGAAGGAGAGGGTTATTAAATCGGATTGCCTCTGCTCCAACATCCAATGCAATTCGAGCTTGTTTCGTAGCTGCCGCTGTTCCAACCATACTTTGTCCCCCAATTTGTAGCCGGTGACGGCGCGCGAGCAAGGCTTTTCCAGCTTCTCCAGTGGCATCTTTCAATTCTGCCCACTCATTTAGTTCATCATTCAAAAAAACAGCCGCGTAATAATAACCGAACCGGTTGGTGACGAGGTTTACAACTTGATTGATTAATTGTTCCGGATTTAGAATCGAAGTTGCTGCCCGGCCTACTTCTATGCTGGTTTGGAGCAAGAGGGTTCGCTCAGTTATACGCTGTTCTAAGCCTTCTAACGTCTGACGAAGTTGATCGGTCATCTTATTATAGGCCTGGGCTAAGGCGCCGATTTCGTCCTGGGAGGTAATGGGTGCTTGTACATTCAAATCCCCTGCAGCGAACTGTTCAGCGATAGCTGTAAGACGAATGATGGGGGTTCCTAAACTCTGCGCGGCTAGTAACGCCGCCCCCAAGGTTAGACAGGCGATCAAGGCAGAAAAGAGTAGAATATCATTGGTTTGTTGATGGGCTGGTTCAAGGAAAACATTTTCTGGTTGGAAAAAGGCGACTTGCCAGGAACGATTTATCAACCGAACAACAGCGACTTGATTGGCCAGTTCTTCTGTAAAGGGGTCCTTAGCAGAGAAAAAAGGTAAATCATTTTCCAGCCCGGCTTGTAATTCTGGAGAAGTTAAAATGATTTCCGATGGAGGAAGATCGGGTAATCGTTTTATCCGTTGTAGGTCTTTTACAAGTGTCTCATCGAGGTCAGCAACGGTTGTGAAGATGAGATCTGGGTGAGTTCCGTGTGCCAGGTAGATCGAATTTTCATCGAAGACAGCTCCAAATGAACCAGGGCCGGCAAGATTGTTCTTTTCTTCAACAATTTCTTGCATGATACGACCATCATAATGGGCAACGAGGACGCCGATGGGGTGGTCGAATTCGTTCTTAAGGCGTGCCGAAAAGTAAATGCTAGAGAATTCCCTTTCTTGTGGGATTTCAATGGGTGAACTATATGGGATACCGAGTTGGATGGGCTGAATAAAGTAACTTCGTTCAGACCAATCCATACCAACATAAGGATTTTTTTCTCCTGAGAAATGATGTGTGTCTATCAAGATCTTACCTGAATGATCAAGCAGGGAATACCCTAAGAGATACTCCTCATTGCCTTGTTCTCCTGATTGCCTTTTTTGAAGTTCGTAAATGTTGGTCAAGTAATCTTGTGCTTGTTTTTCCAATTCTGAGTCGCTTCGTTGTTCTGCAGGGAGGCTCAGATAATCTCGAAAAACAGGAAGTTGGGCTGAGATTTCGACAATATCGATCTCGTTAGAGATGAAAGTATCTATGCTATTGGCAGTTTGGGAGGCAACGGAGAAAAGAGCTCTATTTGCTGCCTGGGTTAACGCGGTCTGTGAAGACTGATTGCTAAGGTAGGCAAGCAGAACAAGCGGGATCAATGTGATGATTAAGAAAGTGAAAACAAGTTTCTGGCGAATGGAAAGCTTACTGAACCATTCCATAATCTTAAAATTTCTCATAGACCTTCTCTTTGCCCGTTTTCTTCATGAACGATTTCTGATAGGAGCTCAGTATCGGATCCTAATCGAATAGTAGCCTCTTTTAATCCCAGAGCTTTGCTTAATTCGACAATCGTCGTGGTTAACACGCCTTCTACATCTATCGTTTGTTGAAATCTTGAGGAAATTTTATTGATGATTTGTTCGTTTTGCGCCGTTCTTCGGTTTCGTTCGATTAGATTGGTAATTTCTAAAACAATGGCTGCCTGGGCGCTCAAAGCTTCGACCAGGTGAATCTGCTGTGGGGAAAAATCCCGGCATGCGTTTTCATCGTGCAATTCCATTAAGCCAATAACTTTATCATGTGCGACTAAAGGAACCATCAACAGAGACTTAAGTCCTTCTTGTATTAATAGATCGACTTCAGCAGTATCCGCATCGGGATTATCTACGCGAACGGTGACGATTTGCCGTTCCCTTAATGCTTTTTCTGTCAAAGGATAATCCGAAAGTTTATAGCGTTTACCAAATTCTCCTGAAACATCCTCGTTAAGTGTGAAGCCATAAACCGTAGTAATTTCATCCAAGCCAGTATCCCAAGACGAGATGACATAGTTTTGCGTATCCGACACCTTTAGCATATGTTGAGCGATGGTGAAAAGCGCTTCTTGACTTTGAACAGAGGAGTACATGGATAGACTGGCATTGTAGAGTATATTAAGTTCTTCCACTTGCCTTTGCGTTTGCTCGAAGAGTTGGGCGTTCTCAATTGCTGTTGCAAGGCTGTCGGCTAACCCTTGTAGAACAGTGATGTCATCCTGATCAAATGCCTGGGGTTTGGATGATTGAACTGAAACAGCTCCAATCATTTTAGTCGAGGATTTAAGAGGAAGGGCCAGTTCAGAACGCGTAAGAGGAAGTTGGGGGTTTTCAAAACGAATAGCTTCCTGGCCCACGTCAAGTGCTATGCGCGGTTCTCCATGGGCTACACACCAACCGATCATCGAAGTTCCATCAATTTCAAGCTTGTGTCCTTTTGCAAGCATTTCTTTTCCAGGTCCGCCAGTACCTGCCCTGAGCACAGCAAATTCTCTTTTTTCATCAACTAAAAAGAGACCTACATAATAAAGGTGGAGACGTTCCTGGATCACATCCACAAGACGTTGAAGAAAATTTTCGGAGGCCAGTTCACCACTAATCGCACGTGAGATTTCGGCAACGGTACGAATTTGAGTTAGACGATGTTCCAGGTCGTTTGTGCGGGATTCAAGCTCAATATAAACCTGTCGGGTGGTTGCAAGGCCTTTTTCAAGGCCATTCACCAGCAAGTTAAGACCTGTTGTGGCAATAAATCCCAGCAGGACGTAATCTAAGGCCAGTTCCAACCAGGTGAATATAGAGGTTGAATCCGGGGTGGAGACCACCAGACGCCCTGAAATTACTAAGAATGCGAAAATAATTAAGATGAACGCTTGAAAAGCCCAATTGATCAATGTCCATCTCAGGCCAAATAAAATGGTTGATAATAAAGCAGATGCGAAAAGCCATACCATACCGTCCCCTGACAAACCTAAATCAATAAAATCTGTAATGGCTAACCCCAATGGTATTAGGACAATAACTGTAGATCGAATTGAATAAGAGATGCGGCGATTGATTGCAGTAACTAAGACCCCGAAGTAGGCGAGACAAAATATGACAAAAAATACCCAATTCTCACTTTGGATAATAGGGATTGCATTTGCAATAAGCGCAACTGTCCCAAAAATCGAAACAGCCACCAGGATAATGTTAAGTACCCGTTCGCGTAAAGCTTGGAGATCTTCAGCCTCAGCAGAAAGATTTTCTTTGATCTTTAATAAGAGATTACGGGGAAAAATCACAGGGCTGCCTCCAGGCATGTTCCCTGCATATGGCTCATGACCTCAAGGCATTTCGCTTACCCTAATAAGCCGCAGGGTGCTACTTTTTCTCAAATCATTTCCCAAACAGACTCGCTTGCTAAAATTCTACGGATCTGTTCTGGAAAACGATCTGGATCGAGAGGTTTTCCAAGGAATCCATCAAAACCAGATTCACGTGCTTTATTGATTTGCTCCTGACTGGCTTCTGCAGTAACTGCAACAACTAAGGTATCACTCAGTGAGGGAGAAGAACGGATTTTTTTCAACGCGCCGTACCCATCTTCATAGGGCAAACGTATGTCCATCAATATTAAATCAAGACGGGGAAGGGTATCAGCATATTCTACCACTTCATATCCGGAGGTCTTCCATTCACAGTGAATACCCATATATCCCAACATCCTGGCGATAAGTACAAAGTTTGAGACATTATCTTCAACAACCAAAACGGTTGCATCTTGAGGGGCAATTGGTTTTCGCTTTGGTGATTGGTTTGAACCAGAAGATTGTGATTTTTCCATAGTTTCTGAACCTTTTGCATCAGCCATGATTACCTCTTTAAGTACTTGGCTATTTGTTCGGGGAATGAGTCTACATCAACAGGTTTCTGAATATATCCATCACAACCAGCTTCAAGTGTGCGCTCACGATCTCCCTTCATCACGTTTGCAGTGAGTGCGATAACAGGAATATGAGCGAGAGATGGAAAGCGTCGCAATTTAGCTGTTAAAGTGTACCCATCCATCTCGGGCAAATTGATATCCATTAGAATGAGATCAGGGGTCTCTTTTTGGAGAATTTCTATTGCTTTGCTTGCGTGTTCAGCTTCCAAAAGGCGATAACCATGTGCCATAAGGATACGACGAACCAGAAGGCGATTATCAGGATTATCTTCAACATATAAAACCGTTATTTGATTAGCCATATTGGAGAATACTCCCATCAAATTCTAATTTCTGAAACAGTAAATTGTATAACATATGCGTTACAGCTTGATGGAAGCCGGCTATATAGAGGAAACTGATATTTGGACGAACAGCCCACCAATCTGGGTGGGCTGTTTGCTCAAGCGGGTGATGGGATTCGAACCCACGAATGGTAGCTTGGGAAGCTACTGCCTTACCACTTGGCGACACCCGCATGTTGAAGGATTATAGTCAGGCCAAAATGAGATGTCAAGCAATGGTCAATTACCTTGAATAGTAGAAATGGAAGATAGTGATGATTGAAATTACATCCAAAATTGACAGGAAAAGAATTGGAAAATAGGATACTGCCTTTAATCTGGGATAAAATGTTGGTAGCACGGACCAGCCTCCAATGATCAAGATCATCGAAGGAATGATTGCAGGAAATGCATACCGGGCAGAAGGGGTAAAGAAAATGAAATTCCAAAAAGGTAAATTTTGTCGGGCGAGCGCTGCAACCCAAATGAGAAGTGCACAAATTGCAAACCAACCCGTAATAATGCGTATTTTCGTATTGCTCCAAGATTTCAATCTAAAGAAAACAAAGGTTGAAATTCCGAGACTTATTATCGTGAACCATTGAAGTACAATATACCAGGGTTGAGACAAAGTAACATGATTCCATCCAAGTCTGGCCCAGAAAGATTCAAACAAATTTTTGATAGTATTGCGATAAATCCCTGAAGTTAACTGGAGATCTTGCATGGCCGGTAAGGCATAAACAGGGATGCTTGTTTGAGCACTAAATTGAAGTAACAGAGGAGGTTTGAATGTGAACCAGGTTTTTTCTGCTGATGGATTTCTGATCAAATTTAAAAATTCTCTGTTTCCCCATTTCCCTTGGCGGCCCTCTTCTGTCAATTCAGGAATTCCTGCTAAACGATAATCACCGTTTACTAAAAGAATATTATCGAAATAGACGGAAATTTGATGATCGGGCGTAGTTGTTAAGGGATCGATTACGACTTGTATCCGGTTGGCATCATCAGGAATTTTTCCGGTAAGTGAAAAAAAAGCTGGCATCTGTTCCAGCTGAACGGCTTGGGTGTGTCTTGTCCCGTCAACCCACAATGTTAGCATTTGAGCTTGTACAGGCTCAGAGGCCCAAATCCATGCTCCAAGCGTGAAATCCTTTCCAGACAGTGCGCTTATTGCCGGGTTGTCTAAAGGTTGGAATAATGCGAGTTCATTTTTTTCGGACGGATTGAATTGGATAAGAAAGGCGTGTTTTCCTGATGATGAAACATTTTGTTGACTTCGCGTTGAAACATTTTGTTGAACGGTGTATTGATTGCGATACCAAAAAGCAGCATCTTCCTTTGTCAGTGAAAATAATCCAGCAAGAAAAATAGAGCCTAAAGTCGCAGGGATAGCTATTAATTTCCAAGGATAAGGGGCTTGAAATATAGAAAATAAAAACAGAAAAATTGCCATTGGAATGGCAATGAAAACGGTTGTTTTTGTATAAAAACAAACTCCCGTAACCATTAAGAAAACAATGACTCTCGGAAGGGTAATCCCTCGAACAATGATCCGGGCGCCAAGCCAAAGAAAAATTGAAAATGCGAGAACTGCTCCCACATCATTATTTATGGCTGTCATGATATCGACAAATGCCGGTGTAAGCGCGATGCTTGTAGGAATCATCCAGGATAATGACTTATTTTCCGGGAAGATGTCACCAGACAGTTTATAGGCGATTAGAATGGTTACCAGAAACATTGTCAATGACACCAATCTGACGGAATAAAGTTGAAAAGCAACGTCAGAACCTTTCAATAACCAAAGAGGGATTCCTGCGATGAGATAATAGAGAGGTTGGTCACGTGTTTGCGGAATGCCAATCCATATATTTTCAAGTAACAAGTTCGGCGGAGCCAATGTGTCGAAAAAATTGTGCTCAACCATCGAGGCCGCGACCTCTCGTCGCATTTCAGAATCGGAAGCGTTTGCCTCGGGTAGTTTACCCTGGTTAGCAATTAACCACGCATATTCAAAATGGGCTGGCTCATCATAATGTTGCCAGGGTGGAACAATGAAAGTATATAGGCCCCCATTAATCAATCCCACAAATAAGATAAAGAAAATTGTCAGACTTTCCCCTCGTTTCGATAGATATTGCCAAATGTTCATAAAGGGAGTGATCAGTAAGCCCCTTTCCCACGAAACACGACCCAAATGGTCTTGTAAATGATGTGAAGATCCAGCAATAGCGAGTAATTATGGATGTAGTACAGGTCTTCCTCCGTATTTAAGTGCATGGGTTTGTCGCTGCGGCCATTGACCTGCCACCACCCCGTAATCCCTTGGGGAACGGCGAAGCGTTTGTGCTGCCAGAGTTCATATTGCTCAACCAAAACAGGAAGCTCCGGGCGCGGCCCGACAATGCTCATCTCCCCCATTAAAACGTTGAATAACTGCGGCAGCTCGTCCAGACTGGTGCGGCGCAGGAAACGGCCTACCCGGGTCACGCGCGGATCGTTGGCAAACTTATGGTTACTTTTTCCATTCCCGGTGGGGCGGGTGACTTCTTCCAGTCGTTTGTCTGCATTGACGACCATCGAACGAAATTTGTGCATGGGAAAAAGTTTGCCATTTTCGCCCACGCGTTGTTGGCTGAAGAGGATTTGGCCTGGGGAGTCCAGGCGAATGGCCAGTGCGATCAACCCCATGATAGGGAGGGCTGGAATGAGCAGTAGAATGGTCAGGATCAGATCAAAGAAACGCTTCACCATGCGCTGGTACTCATTCAACGCGGGGGCGCGCAGATCCAGCATGGGCAGGCCGGCGAATTCTTCGACGGTGGCTTTGTGGAGGGCAAGATGAAAGTAATCGGGGATGACCCATACTTTGACCGGGAGTTTATGCAGTTCAGCGACAAGCTGGTTGACTTCTTTATGCGCGCGGCGGGGAAGCGCGATGACGACATCGTCCACTTTTTGCTGTGTCACGACGCGGTCGGCATGGGGTAAAGCCCCCAAAATTCCCGGCCCTGGAAGGAGTTTTCTGGTGTCATCATCCAGAAACCCAACCAGTTCGAGGCTTAAATAAGGGTGCCGGTTGATTTGGGCTTCCAACTCCTGGCCCACAGGGCCGGCCCCCACGATCAATACCCGGCGAATCTGGGATGGCATTGGTTTCAGCCGGAACATCAGCCGGGCGAATAACCGCCACCCTAACAAGGATGCGTAGGCGATCAGGACAAATACAAGAAAAAGAACGCGAGAAACGTCTCGAAAGGAAAGATATAACATCCCCGCTAATGACACAGCGGCCAGGCTGGATGCAATGGAGAGGCTGGCGACTTCGTCGAAGATATACAGGTTGCGACGGCCATCGTATACTGAATGAAGAAGCAAGATACCCACCCACGTGAAAGCAAACACGGGATAAAGGATGGTGGGGAGGATCGGATCACGAACCACTGCTGCGAACGGTAAGGTGTTCAAAAGAGGGCGGAGGTAATCAGAAGCAACTAGAGCTGCAATAATGATAACTGTGTCCAGAAAAATAGAGAGAATGGCGAAGTTGGTGGAGAAGCGTCGAAACATTAGCTACCTTGATTAATTGTTTTTAATACCTGAAATGAAAACTAGCTCATTATACTGCGTATAGGAAAAGGAGCGTTAAGGGTATTTTTTTAATCCCACCAATTGTGCCAATACAAGGATGATAAAAACAGGGTACTGAACATATCGTCGCCAAAGCCTTGCAGGTTCAGTGAATAATCGGAATAGCCATTCTAATCCATTTCGTTGTACCCATCGAGGGGCCTGTCTTTTATTACCAGAAAGGAAGTCAAAAGCCGCACCCACTCCTATCATCACAGGAGCATTGATTTTTCCTAAATGCTCTGCCATCCACATCTCTTGTTTTGGGGTACTAAGTCCTACCCATACCACATCAGGTTGAGCACAATTAATCATCTCGACAATTTTACTATCCTCCTCAATCGTCAATGGATGAAATGGTGGAGAATAAGTACCGACAATATTCAAGCCAGGAAAACGAGATTGAAGATTAAAGGCCAAAGCTTCTGGCACATTAGAGTTTCCACCATATAAAAAATGTCGATACCCCATTGTCGGGGAGCGATTGCATACTGCCAACATGAGATCGGGGCCGTATACTCGACTAACATGAGGGAAACCCTTGAGCTTTAAAATCCAAACGATCGCCATACCATCAGGTGTGGTTAAGCCGCTCTTGTTAAAAATCTCTCGCAATTCAGGCTGGTATTGACAATCCATCACCCCATGGGCGGGTGTCACGCAAACATAATTTTGCTCTCGTCGCTCAATCCAATCGTCAATGATTTTTAAGGCCTGGTCCATATTAGTGGCGCTAACATTTACACCAAGTATATTTCCACGAGATAAACTGGCTTTTTCTGAGCTCATGTTAATCACATACGGTTTGTTTGCCCGCTTTATGATCCATGTACTGCGATTCAATCCAACTGCTGATACCAGTCGAGCGGGGGTTTTTTGTCTATGGCACGGATGTTTGTAAAGCCCTGGTTGTAAAATTGGCCGTTGAGGGCTCCACCGATAAAACCACCCGTACCCGCGATGACGATCAGGTTGTCCTTTTTTATATTGGGGTCAGTAGTTGTTGTTATATTTGGCATAAAAATGTTTCCTTGGCAATGAATTACACAATTTCATTCGTTAAGTTTAATCGCGGTAAAGGATTTTGTCCAAACCAAAAATTGTTCTTGCCATATATGGATATTAGGAAAAAGACGACGCATTTCGTGACGGGTGAGAAGATGCACTTCATCTAAAAAATGATCACATTTTGCCTGAGATGGTCTGGTAATCAACCCCCATGTGGTAAAGTTATGCAACAACTTACGTTGCCAACTGCGTGGAAGCCAGTGAATAAAAGGGGTGATGAGGTGAGGCTCTATAAAAAAATGGCGGTTTGGAGTTTGAACATAAACTCTCTGTCCGACACGAACACATTCATTAGCCATAGCTTGTTGGTTTTCGAGGGTACCCAGATGCTCAATCACCGAATTACTATAAAGGATGTCGAAGGCAGCATTTTTGAAAGGAAGGTGGCGAGCGTCGGCAATGATCCTCGGAAGATGTTTCTCATTTTCTTTGGGTGGAATGATGTTGAGAAATGTAATTTGAGGACGAGCTGTAATCAGAGTCCAATTGTATGCGCGTCCGCCGACATCGAGGATGCATGTGCTTTCCTTTGGACGATATTGCTCCTAAAAAAGCTTCATGCGTCGGGTGCGAAAGTGTCGTAAAAATGGACGGTATGCAATGTGAATATTGAGTTTCATAAGGATTGCCTTTTAACCTATTTTCCGCCCCCTGTCAGATAGGGTTTGGTGGTAACGAAGCAAGAATATCCAAAATCTGGCGCTGGATGGGTCGCGGTTTTGGGTAATGGATTTGTTGCACCCCGCCAGGGGTGCGGGAGACGACCAGGGTATAGT
>DATDOR010000071.1:0-2904 GCA_035293165.1 Anaerolineales bacterium
CCCCCTTTGTGGATGCCCTCTCCGAAGAATTCGACCGTGAACGCGTCATTGCCATCCTGCGAGACACGATCATCCGCGTGGCCCAGACTCAAGGTGCGGAACTCGCCCGCCAGATGGGCGACGACGGCCTGCGAGCCTTCAGTGACACCCTCCCCGCGTGGACGAAGGACGATGCGCTGAAAATCGAAGTACTGGAACAAAGCGATCAAGCCTTCTCCTTCAACGTCACCCGCTGCCGGTACGCCGAACTCTACCGCGCCCTCGACATCCCCGAACTGGGCGCGGTGCTCTCCTGCAACCGGGACTTTTCCCTCATCGAAGGCTTCAACCTGGACGTCGAACTCACCCGCACCCAAACGATCATGCAAGGCGCGGCGTATTGCGACTTTCGCTACCGGATGAAGCAATCAAGCACGAGTGACTAGACTTAACGCAAAGGGGCAGAGCCGCAGAGTCGCAATGGAAGCAAACGACGCAATCACCCAGTCAGCAATCAGCAATCCAAAACCCAATATTATCAATCTCCTGGGTTGGAACCGCTCCAGCTACACCCTCATGAGTGTGTTTGCCCTGACCCTGTTCCTGTTGGGATACGTCTGGTGGCCGCTGGCAGAGGAATACCTGTCTTACATCCCCTGGGACGGCGAATGGTGGCGGTACATGGACTGGCTGTTGATCGGCATCTTCCTGTTCATGTCGCTGATGATCATGGCCCACGCCAACCTGAAACAGGACGCGAAAATCGTCTTCGTCGGGTTCATTGGCGGACTGGTGATCGAAAGCTGGGGGACACAAACCAACATCTGGCACTACTACACCAACGAACGCCCTCCTCTCTGGATCATCCCTGCCTGGCCGATTGCGAGTTTGACGATTGATAGGATGGTGCGGGTGATGGGAAGGTATACAAGTACACAGGTAAACAGGTATACAAGTACACACGAAAAGTCTAACCTGTTTACTTTGTCTACCTGGATACCTGTCTACTCCCTCGCTTTCCTCCTCTACTTCGCCCTCTTCATACCTTACGTCGCCCCCACATTTGACAAATCGTTCACAATCATTGCCACCGGGCTGGTGATTTTCTTTATCCTGACGCCCACCGACTACCGCATTGCCACGCTGACGTTCCTCGCCGGTTCGGCGCTCGGATATTACCTGGAAGTGTGGGGGACAACGCGGGAGTGCTGGACGTATTACACACTCGAAACGCCGCCCTTGTTTGCCGTGCTGTCGCATGGGATGGCAGCGGTGGCGTTTTGGAGGGGGGTGAGATTGATGGAGTGGGGGGTGGGGAGGGTTTCAAATAGAGTAAGGAAATTAGATTTGTTAAAATTTTTGTACGTAATTTCGTGAATAAATTTATTACAGCTCTGGTTCGTACTCATCTACTCCCCATGGAAGTTTACGGCAACTCGAACACCGCCACCACCGGCAAATGATCCGAAATTACCAGCGTGTCTGCCTGCCGGACGTAATGGTCGCCGAGGGCGATCGAGGGTGGGAGAAAGATATAGTCCAAGGTCCGATCGGGGCCGGAGATGGCGGGGTCGTTGGGCCAGCGGGTGAGCCAGGCGGCGTAGTTTTCGCCTGTTACTTCCTCCTGGCTCGGCACGGCGAGGTAAGCGTCAAACAACGGTTTGATTTCACTCACCGAGTTATAGGAAGGCTGGTGGCTGGGGAGCAGGCGATTGTACGCGGCGTCATCGTAGGGGAGCAGGTTAAAGTCCCCGCCCAACACCCACGGCGTGCCGCTGGCATTCAGGTTCGCTAAAAATTGATTGACCTGTTCGACCTGGAGGTCTTTGGCATTGTTTCCAGGGACGTAGATATCGAAGTGGAGCGTGGCAGCCACAAACTCCCCGCCCCCTACCATGGGAAGGTGCGAAGCCAGGATTGCCGGTTTGATGCGGAATTGCGTCTCCAGCCAACTGCTCTCCGAAATGACGAGGCGGTGCCGGTCTGCGGTGCTGATCTGGTATTTCGACACAATCGCTTCCATCCAGCCCACGCTTCCCTTAATCCGCGGGTGGGGGACGTAGGCGGCTTTCCAGCTAAACGTGGACGTACTGCACGCGTATTCGTCCGGCAGGAGGTCCAGCAAGCGGGCGAGTTGATCTTCGTTGTAGGTGCGCGCCGCGCCGTTGTCAATTTCCTGGATCAGGATGATGTCGGGGTTCTCGTCAATGATGGCGCGGGCGACTTCTTCGAGGGTCAACGTGATGTCTTCGGGCGAGGGTTGATCGTCCGGGCCGTCGTTGGTGGGGAGATCGCTCCAAAAGACGTAGTTTTTCCCGGACATGGTTTGCACATTCCAGGTCAGCACTTTGAGCGATTGGCCGGGTTGAACCTGTGGTGCCGAGTCGGGACAGGTGACGGCCATCTCTTCCACTTCTGCCGGGTGATAAACGCCCAGCCAGAGAAAACCGGCGAGGCCGATCACGAGAATGACAAGAACAAGCCCAATTCCTTCGAGAATTTTTTTGAAGTTCATCTTTTTCTCTCCTTTGCATTTTGGCTTTTTTGTGTTTTTACGAGTCAATGTGGTAGGAACGGCGTTGCTGGGATATATTTTTGTTTCGTTTGCCTTACGTCATCCCACCTCCTAACCTGACACCTGAACCCTTAACCTGCCAGCAACTTCTTCAAACTCCGGTACGCGTCGCTGCACACTCCGGCGTACACCTGTTCATCGCGGGCGAGGGGGATTGTGAGGGGGATGGGGGTAGATAAAGAAATCGGGTCTGGCACATCATGCCAAACCCGATGGTCGCAGCATCAGTTTCTGAGGCTGATTATCAAAGGCTTACCAGTTCCATGATCCTGGCTCTTTGGGATTTGCCGTGGTTAATGCCAGATTTTGGGGTGTGAGTGGGGTGTACACCCCGCTCACACCCCAAAATC
>DATDOR010000072.1:0-5583 GCA_035293165.1 Anaerolineales bacterium
GGATAACGGGTTGCCCGTGATCATCAGTTTTCCATCTGATGGCACCCCGTTCGAAATCGGCGGCATCTCGATTATCAAGGATGCAAAGAACGAAGCCGCTGCAAAAGCCTGGGTAGACTATGTTTTCACCACTGCATTCCAACGCTACCACAACGACGTTGCCCATCGTATTCCGGTCGTCCCTGGCGTCGAACTGGCGGAAGGCACCTTTGGCCTGGAAGATGTCTTGCTGATCGAGGGCTACGATCCGACAGAGTGGGCCGCTTTACGGGATGAGTTGGTTGCCCGCTGGCAGGAAGAGATCGGCGTCAACCGGTAGTCTCCGACTCTTCAAGACCCGGTTTATCAAATTTTCTTCCCCTGTGGAAAGAAAAAACATCCCCGCTCTGCTCTAGACGGTTACCGGTCGAGAGCAGAGCGGGGAACCGATTGAAGTGAGGCCAATGATAGTTGAGAACGGGGTGCCCCAACCCACACAAATGTCCGTTTCCAGGCGAAGACGCACCCAGTTCTTGGTCTTGATCCTGATCGAACTGGCGCTTTTGGTCCTTCTTGGCCTGAAATATCTCCAGGTGGAGGTCGTCGAGGACCGGATCGAAGTCATCGGTAACCAGGAGACCGTTTACTTCCGCAACGAGCTCGTCGGCGACCCACTCCTGATGGCATTCGTCGTCGTGGCCGTGGCTTTGCCGTTCGCCTCTCAAAAACTCCGCCGAGAGCCGATGCTGCTCATCGGCGTGCAACTGACGACGATCAGCCTGATTATTTTTGTCCTCTGGCCTCTGGGACAGGTGTTCGTAGAAAGTTTTCGCGCCGGGCATGACTCCGCCGATTTTTCTTTAATTCAATTTGAAAAACTGCTCCAAATCCCAACGGTGGCGCGCGCCACGCGCAACACATTAGTCCTGGGGATAACCACAGCCGTTCTGGCGACCGCGATCGGGACCTTGATCGCATATACGCTCACCCTGACTAACGTGCCCTGGAAACGCTGGCTTCGCATCCTGACCATAATGCCTCTGGTATCCCCTCCGTTTGCAGTCAGTTTTGCCTTTATTCTCCTGTTTGGCCGGCGCGGGTTGATCACCTACGACCTGCTGCATATCACCCAGCGCAACATTTACGGCCCTGAAGGAATCATTCTCGTTCAACTCATCAGCGATACACCGCTCGTGATTTTGATTCTCTCGGCAGTGTTTGCCTCGATCAGCCGTGATCTGGAGGAGGCCGCCGAGGATTTGGGCGGGCGCCCCCTGTTTATCCTCCGCACGGTCACCTTTCCGCTGGTAACTCCGGCGATCCTGACTGCTGCTCTGCTGACCTTTATTTCTTCTATTTCCGATTTCGGCAACCCAATGTTGATGGGTGGAGGTTTTCAGGTGCTGGCCACCCAGGCTTTTATCCAAATGGTGGAGCTTTTTGACTTGCAGTTGGGGGCCGCGCTCGCCTTTCTCCTCGTCATCCCGGCGCTCATTGCTTTTGCCATCCAGCATTGGATCGTCAGCCGGCGGTCCTACATCACGGTGACGAGTGGCGCCCGTACCGGATATATCCGCGCACTCCCAGGCTGGATCAAATGGCCGCTGTTCGGGCTGACAGTCTTTATGGCGGTTATTACGATCTTGTTGTACGGTTCGATCTTCGTCGGCGCCTTCGTTAAAGCCTGGGGGTTTGATTTCACGTTTACCACCGGCAACCTCGCCGGGTTGGTCTCTGCCCTCCCACAGCTGGAGAATTCCCTGATCGTTTCCGTGGGCTCCGGATTCCTGGGAGGCGCAGTCGGGATCTTCATCGCCTGGCTGGTCTCCCGGCAGCGGTTCCCGGGCCGCCGTGGGCTTGACTTCGCCGCCACCGTCATGTATGCCATCCCCGGCACCGTCATCGGGATCGGGTATATCCTGGCTTTCAACGCAGCGCCCTATTTCTGGACCGGGACATTTTCAATCATCATCGTCGCATACGCCTTCAGGCGTTTGCCGGTGGGCTTGCGGACCGGGATCGCTGCCCAACAACAGATCGATCCATCTCTTGAAGAGGCCTCTCTCGATCTTGGCGCGACCCGGGCCCGCACATTTGCGCGCATCACTTTCCCGCTGCTGAACCGCGCCTTTTTCGCGGGGGTTATCTACATCTTTATTCGCAGCATGACTGACCTGAGTGCTGCTGTTTTCTTAAACGCCGGGCGCACTCAACTGTATACTGTCCGGATGTTCAGGGTGATGATAACGGGCACACCGAGCGAGGCAGCAGCTTTCGCCGGCCTGTTGATCGTCATTATCCTGATTGCGCTCGGAACGCTGAGCAAATTAACTGGTAAAAGTTTCGTAGACTTGTTTAGGGTGTCCTGATGGCCGATTTCTCAACTGCATCGATAAAGCTTCAAAACCTCGCCAAACATTTCGGCACAAATAAGGCTGTGGACGATGTCAACTTGATCGTCGAAGAGGGGACATTGGTTTGCTTGTTGGGGCCAAGCGGCTGCGGGAAAACGACATCGCTTCGGATGGTAGCGGGATTCGAAGAACCAACCGCAGGGAAAATCTTCATCGGCCAGGATGACATCACCAATGTGCCACCCTACGTTCGTCCGACCGCGATGGTGTTCCAGAGCTATGCTCTTTTCCCGCATATGTCCGTATTCGAAAATATTGGATACGGTCTCAAGGCCCGTCGCACCCCACGCAGTGAGATCGAGCCCCAGGTGATGGAAGTGGTACGGCTTATGGAACTTGAAGGGCATGAAAGGAAATCGCCGCCTCAACTGTCAGGTGGGCAGCAGCAGCGGGTTGCACTGGCCCGAGCGCTGGTTATTCGTCCAAAGGTGTTGTTGTTCGATGAACCGCTCTCCAATCTGGACGCTCTCTTACGGGTCCGGATGCGCGGCGAAATCCGGTCCATTCAAAAACGGCTCGGGATTACCAGCCTCTATGTGACCCATGACCAGGAAGAAGCCTTCAGCATCGCGGATCAAGTCGCCATCATGAATAAAGGGAAAATTATCCAGATCGGACCGCCGCGCGAGCTGTACCGCGCCCCTGTAGACCGTTTTGTCGCAGAATTTGTCGGGTTATCGAACATCGTACCGGTAGAGGTCCTCTCTTCAGGCAGCGATGGTGCAGCGGTTCGTGTCTTTGATCAAACCATCCGCAGCCACCGGCCTCCAAAAAATCCAAAGGGTGATGTTGCGATCGTCCTGCGCCCTGAAGCGCTGCGCCTGAGCATTGACGGCGAGAACGGGGTGCCGGCTACCGTCCTGACGTTCGCGTTTACTGGACCTCTCGTGCGCTACAACGTACGGACCGCCGATGGGATCCTGTTAGTGGTCGACCTCCACAACCCAGGGCCGGACCAGTTTTTCGAAGAAGGCACGCAAGTTCGTCTGCATTTGCCTGAGCGTGTTCCGGCCTTGTTAGGTTAGGGGATAACAATGAGGCCTCTGCGCCAGCTTCAATTGATATGTTTTGATTTTGGGGACACCCTCGCCGATGAGGGTACGGAGATCAAAGACCAGACCGGGGTAACATTGGAGGCCAAACTGATTCCAGGTGCTGCCGATGTCGTCCGGGCATTGAAGGCACGCGGCTATCCCCTTGCGTTGGTGGCCGATGGCTTACGAGGTACCTATGTCAACGTGCTCAGCCACTACGGGCTGTGGGATTTGTTCGATGCGGCCGCAATCTCAGAAGAGGTCGGTGTGGAAAAGCCGGACGCACGTATGTTTCGAACCGCCCTGGATCAACTGGGCATTCCAAAAGAGCATTATGGACGCACCGTCATGGTCGGCAACAACCTGGAACGGGATATTCGCGGCGCGAATATGCTGGGGATGGTTAGCGTATGGTTGGACTGGGCACCTCGCCGGTCGAAAGTGCCGGAAGATGCCATTGAGGTACCGGACTATACCATCAAACTGCCATTGGAGTTGATGGAGATCATCCAACAACTGGAAAACAACTTTTTAACTGATTCCAAAATGGGTTAGGATATCGCGCACACCTTCGCCGGTCTGGAAGGGAGAAACATAATCCACCATTTCCTTCACCACCTTAACCGCATTTTCAGGTGCTGCTCGATAACCAACTTGCCTCAAAAATTCCAAATCTACTTCTGAATCTCCCACTCCGAGCATCTCCTCCAGCCGCACGCCCGTTGAGGCCGCCAGAAATTCGACCCCTTTGGCCTTGTTACTGCCTTTTGGCAGAATGTTGAGGCAGGAGACGGAATAAACCAGGTCAACTGTCGTCGTGAGCGACCCAAGCGCTGTCTCGACCCAGCCCTTCAATTGACGTGTATCTGCAGGTTGATAGGCAAACAGGCTCAGAGAATAGTCCTTGCCTGGTTGGAAATAAGCGAGGCCTTCCCGAACAACGGTCTCTCCTAAACGTTGCCGGACAGCGTGGATATGGCTGTTTTCCAGCATGTCTGGGTGCGGCAGAAATTGATAGCCTTTCGGGACATACAACCCGGCCCCATTCTCAAAGACTGCGGGGACATGCCCATCCATCCCCTGCAGCAAGGCTTCAACATAAGGCGCGGGACGTCCGGAGCAGATTGTTACGGCGGGTTGATGGACGTTCGTGCGGGAGGCGCGGTTCAATTGCGCCAAGTACTGAAGGAGGGACAAGTCGAGCGCATGGGTCTCCCCTCCGGTTAAGACTCCATCAATATCAAGAACGATTAAGCGGATAGATTGCATTTTAATTCACTGTGCAGGTGAAGCACCCCATAGGCAGGGGGAACGGCAGCCTCCATATTTTTTGAATTGGAATATTCTAGCACTTTCGGAGGGGTTAATCGATATTTCCTAAATTTCAGTTTTGCGCGTCGCTTCCACCGCAGCCTGGGAGGCCTGCTCTTGAAGGATTTGGAGTTTTTTTTTGAGTTCCGGGCGTCGGCGCTGATATTCTGGCAAGGGAATCATGGCCGCCAGGTAGGCTTCGGTAAGCCGCTCCAGCGGTTGGCGCAGGTGCTTCTGCCCCTGCCGCAAACTGGCCTGAAGTGCTTGCAGGGCTTGCGGCAGCCAGGCCCCGCCTAACGCCCGTTCCAGCGCCTGGGTCAAACTCTCAGGATGCTTGAGCACTTCACACAGGTCCTGCCAGACCAGATCATCCAGCGCTTGCGCCGGGGCAAAGCGCGCAGGACACCGCGCTTCCTTGCGGCTGTCCAGAGATTAGGGATTCAACTTCGGCCGGTACTGCAAAGCCTCCGCCAAATGCGCGGGGGCAATATTTTCTTCCCCGGCCAAATCTGCAATCGTCCGCGCCAGTTTCAACACTCGGTGATAGGCGCGGGCAGAAAGCTGCAATTGACTCATGGCGGAGCGCATCAAAGATTCGCTGGTTTCGTCTAATTTGCAATACTTGCGTACTTCCGCTGGACGCATGTCGGCATTGGAAAGGACGTCTATGCTCTTTTCCCCGTTCCTCCCATTGAAGCGAGCACGCTGGCGTTCGCGCGCGGCTTCCACTCTGGCACGAATATCGGCGGAGGACTCGCCCAGGCGGTTGTCGCTGAGTTTTTCGTAGGCCACACGTGGAACTTCAATGTGGATGTCAATCCGGTCGAGCAGAGGGCCGGAGATAC
>DATDOR010000073.1:0-11209 GCA_035293165.1 Anaerolineales bacterium
CATTATCCAAAGCAAGATCTTCTCCCGCCCAACCGTGCTGGTCGCCGAGGATGATTGGCTCATTCGGGACCTTTTGAAAGTTTATCTTGACAATGCGGGGTTTCGGGTTGAGGTGTTTGGGAATGGAGAAGAAGCCTGGCAGGCGGTAGAAGCGGGACTTCAGCCGGATATTGTCCTTTCGGATATGCAAATGCCGAAAATGGATGGGTTGGGCTTGTGCCAGAGGGTGAAACAACACCCACCCACCCAATTTGTCCCTGTCGTTATTGTTACCGGATTGGATGATGAGGAAGACCGGATACGGGCGATTAAAGCCGGAGCAGATGATTTTGTCACCAAACCTTTTAACTCCTTCGTCCTGCTCACCCGTGTCCGGTCTTTGTTACGGATAAAGTTCCTTTATGACGAATTGGAAAGCAGGAACAAACTGCTGCGCCAGGTCCTGAACCGGTACGTAGACGAAGAAGTTGCCAATATCATCTTGACCAACCCCGAAAAATATCTCAAACTGGGTGGTGAAACCCGTTACGTCACGGTGCTTTTTGCCGACGTGCGCGGGTTCACTCGCTTTACCGAAAATAATACGCCCACGAAGGTCGTTGAAACCCTAAATAAAGTTTATAACCAGTTTATTGAAGTCGTTTTTGAGCATCACGGGACGTTTGATAAATTTTTGGGTGATGGCTTGATTACTTTTTTCGGCGCACCTGTGAGCCAGGAGGATGATACACTACGGGCCTTGAAAACAGCCCTCGAAATGCAACGGCGGTTTGCTATGCTTGAAGAAGAGATCAACCAGGGGCTAAAAGCTCCCCTGCGCGGAGTGGGTATCGGCATTCATGCAGGCGAAGCCATCGTTGGCAATATTGGGTCCGAGCGGACGATGGATTACACCGTAATTGGAGACACTGTCAATATTGCTCGCCGGTTACAGGAAGCAGCCGGGCCGGGTGAAATCTACATCAGCGAAGCGGTATACCAGCAAATTCCCCAGGCCAAAGTTCTCCACCTCGAACCCAAAATACTGCATGGGAAATCCGAACCTTTCACGGTTTATGCTCTCTTGGGGTTGGATTGATAGTTCGAACGCTTTCATTTCCTTGTTCTCCCTTTTCCCCAATGCTATAATCCCTAAGCCTCGCCCTCGTAGCACAAAGGATAGTGCAGGAACCTCCTAAGTTCAAGATCCGGGTTCGACTCCCGGCGGGGGCTTGTGCCATTCCCCTTTTCATTAGAAAATACCAGCATGATTTCTTGAGCTGGCATTTTCTCGCTTAAAACTGCACGAGCGATATTACAAAAGATAGAATGATGATCACAGAAATGATAAGGAAAATAACTTGCTGTATCCTCATCTTTTTTTGTTGCCGTTTCGATATTTGTTTCTTTTTCGCTGCCACAATTTACTCCTTCATCCATTAATTGTAACTGCTCAGGCTAAGAAAGAAAGTTTTCGGGCTAATCCCCTTCCCGGCTGAGTAGTTATTGTCTTTTTACTTTTGCTTTCTCGATGGCTTCTTCTAGTTCATCCATCGTCATGGGTTTGAATACATACCCATCTGCACCAAGAGCCATTGTTCGTTCGACCATCTCATCTCCACTCTCGACTGACAAAATAATGATCGGAATGTGATCCCATCGCTCCCGGCTTCGGATGAACTCTAAAACATCCATTCCAGTTACACCCGGCATGTTCATGTCCAGGATGATCAAATCCGGGGCAGAGCCTTGCATCATCAAATCCACCGCCTCGCGGGGATGCAAAAATGAGCGCGCCTCGAAGCCCATTGCCTTGAGCATCAGGCGGATAATATACCCTATTTCTGCGTCATCATCAATTGACCAGGCGACTTTTATGCTATGCACGCTCACTCCAGATGAGATTTGATGCTGTGTGCAAGCTGGTCTGTAATCCCAGGAACCTGTCTCAGCGTTTCAACTGTAGCAGCGCGGATATTGTCAATATCACCAAAATGCGTCAACAATGCCTTTCGTTTGACAGGTCCGATCCCTGGAATTGAATCCAACTGTGAAGCGATCCCCATTTTATCACGCCGCTTTCGATGTGCGGTAATCGCAAAACGATGGGCCTCATCCCGAATCCGTTGAACCAAAAACAGACCCTGCGAACTTCTCGGCAGGATCACCGGTTGGGGATTGCCGGGGGTGAAAATCTCTTCTTCGCGCTTAGCCAGCCCCACCACCTTGAATTTTCCTATCAGACCAAACCGTTCTAAAACATCCACTGCGCGCCCCAACTGCCCTTTCCCCCCATCCACGATCAGCAAATCGGGCAAAAAGCCAAACGATGGATCCACCTTTTGGCCGGGATGTTTCTCTCTCGTATTCTCCTGGACCGCCTGCCAGCGGTTGAAACGCCGCGTCAACACCTCCTCCATGCTCGCGAAATCATCCGGCCCGGTGACGGTTCGAATATTGAACCGGCGATACTTCTTCTTGTCTGGCACCCCGCGCTCGAACACGACCATACTGCCAACAGACGCCGTCCCCTGCGTGTTCGAAATATCGTAACACTCGATCCGGTTGGGCGGATTAGACATCTTCAACGCCTCTTGTAACTCAGCCAGGGATTGGGTTTGTTTATGCTTATCCGCTTCCCACTGCGCCCGGAGCGCGGCCAGCGTATCCGCCGCATTCTCTGCCGCCATCTGGACGAGATCGTGTTGCTGCCCTTCGCGCGGGATCAGCAGCTCCACCTTTTCCCCGCCCCGCTTCGTCCGCAGCCACTGGTGGATAACACTCGCTTCTTCGATTTCATGGGGGAGTAAAACCTGTTCGGGCACGGTCGGCGCCTGGTCGTAAAACTGCTCCAAAAAATCGGACAAAACCTCCGCGTCAGGAGTGTTCTCTGTCCCCTCGAGCAGGAAATATTCCCGCCCGATCAGTTTGCCACCCCGGATAAAAAACACCTGCACGCACGCTTCATTGTTCGACCGCGCCATCGCAACCACGTCCGAATCGGCATAATCCGATGCAAACACGACCTTTTGCCGTTTGACGACGTTTTCAATCGCCCGAAGTTGGTCGCGTTTTGTCGCCGCCCGCTCGAAATTGAGCGCCTCCGCTGCTTCCTGCATCTCCAATTGCAGACGATGTACGATCTGCTCCGTCCGCCCTGCCAGGAAACTCATCAAATCCTGGATCATTTGCCGGTACTCATCCTTCGAGATAGCCCCGATGCACGGGCCATTGCACAACTTGATGTCGTAATACAAACACGCCCGCTCATCCTGTCCGGTAATCACCCGGTCGCATGTCAGATAGGGGAAAATTTTCCGCAGCACGTCCAGCGTTTGGTGTACGGCCCACACACTTGTGTATGGCCCAAAATATCGCGAACCGTCATTCACCATCTCGCGTGTCACCGTCACAGTAGGGAACGGGTCGGCCCAATGCACCTTGACATACGGGTAACGCTTGTCGTCCTTCATCCGCACGTTGTAATGCGGGCGGTAGCGCTTGATCAGGTTCATCTCCAGGATCAGCGCCTCCAACTCCGAACCGACGACAATCCACTCGACATCCACAATCTTCCGTACCAGGTGGCGGGTCTTTACGTCGTGGTTGGCACTCGCGTGAAAATACGACCGCACCCGGTTTCGCAGGTTGATGGCTTTCCCAACGTAAATAATTTTCCCGTCCTTATCCTTCATCAGGTAACAGCCGGGCTTGGTGGGCAGCGTATCGAGAAGTGCTTGAATATGCTCAGATGCCATTGACAAAATTTTATCACGCCCCAATCTGGCAATGCTATAGTTCCGAATTCATGCGCTACAACAACCACGCGAGCAGATCAGGCTGGGGCATTTTTCGGACGGAACCCTGGCTTTCGGATTGTGGAAGTGAAATCCTCACAACAACTTCCCCTGCGAACTGTGCAACGTCTCAATCTCCTCCGGCCACAAGACGGTATTCGCCGCCCGCAGGAGCAGTTCGCCATAATACGGGATGTCGAGCATCGCGGGGTCAGGCGGGGTGGGTAAATCCCAGGCGTACACGCGCGGCGCCCCCCGCGTAAACAGGAAACGGACGCGCTGCCCCGGCCGGGTGGGTTTGCCCGCTTCCTCGAGCTGGGTCGCGGCCCGCGCGACAGGAGATTTCACCCGGTAAGCGTCCAGCGTGCGAGTAAGCGTTTGGGTACTCAGCAAATCTTCCAGTTTCACCTTCCCCGCGCGGATCGCCCGCACCCGTTCGCGCAGCATCTGTCGGACGTGGGGGATGCAATCGGACAGCGGGCGGTCGTCCGGCAGGTGGCCCATTTCACGCAAAATATCCATCTGGGTCTGGGCGATGAACGGGGGGGTGTCATGACGGCGCGCTTCAATCCCGCGCACCTTCACCCGCCCGTCCTGAAACAGGCCAAAGTAACGGTTCGCGACCGGGACGCGGTCATCCATCCGCGAAGGGAGAAATTTCACCCACCGGTACACCCCCTCCAGCGCAGTGGGCAGTTTCGTCTGCGTCACAATCTCGTCCAACAGCGGCTGAAAATCGGCGACCGACTGGCTGCCCGGCCTTTGTACCCACAGGCCATCCACGTACATGTGCAGCACCCGAAAATCCATGTCCTCGGCGGTCTCCTTCGCCCGGAGCAGGGTCTCCCGCCCGTACGCCGTTACCGCTTCGTGGGATTCGATCCGGCCAAACCGGGCGTTTTTGTACCCAAGATACCCAAAACATACGACCAACAGCCACTTGAGCGCGTTTGCACGGGCTTCGAGCGGCCCATAACGACAATCCAGGCGGGACAGCGTTGCCAGCGCGGACTTGATCTCGATCCGTTTCGCCAGCAGCGGGCGGAGTGTTAGTGGGACCAGGCCGGGTGGGGTGCGCTCGCCCCGCTCATCCAGTTGTCCCCCGACGGTTTCGGGAGAGATGTTGAAATATACCATCACGCTGGGGTACATGGAAACGAAGTCAACCTCCGCAACATGACGGTGAACGCCAATGATAGGCTGGAAAACCAGCCCGCCCCGGTCGGCGTGGATCAGCCCCAGCGCGGTTTTGGGGCGTTCGGCTTGCTGTTTTTGGTATGGGATCAGGATGCTTTTTTGCAGCGCCGTTTGCATCTGCATCGCCGTAATCCCCGCCCCCGGCGATTTTCGGGCGATCTCCTGCACAGGCAGTCCGGTCACACGGGCCTGTTCAAACACCCCGTCCAATCCATAATCCCCGTACATCATCGCGTTCCGCCGGTCAATATGCCAACGCCCAAACAGGTGCGTCTGCTGCCCGCGATAGACCACCTGCCCGTAAGTGTAATACGACCGTTCGCGACGCTGTTCGACTTCTTTATTTTGATCCCGGTTGGGATTGAAGGGAATCTGGCGTTTTTTGGATAGCTCCAGCAGGTACGGGAAGAGCCACGTATCGCCCCAATCGGTCAGGATCAGGTCGGGATCGTGCCGTTGCAGGATGGCGGTCAGGCCGATCAACAGCGGGCGTACAGGTACGAGCGACAGGCGGTAGTACGCTTGCTCAAACCGGATGTGTAGAAATTTCGGTGGTGTGTGAGATGGGTCGGTATCGGGTGAGATGTGGAGGATGCGGAGGGAGGGCAACGCGGGTTCCATCTCCCAGCGCGAGTCGAGCGCGGCAATCTCGTGGATGCGGCCATCCTCGTCGGATACTACGCGGCAGAATGCGAACGGGAAGACGTTCGTCGCGGCACAGTACAGCAGGGAGAGGGGAATGTCGGCGTTGTAATAGTGCAAATCGGGAAACGCGCCGCTCACCTGTCGGAAAAGTTGCGGGAGCAGGGCGACATTTTCGACTTCGACAGCGAGAACATCCAGCACACCGGAAAACAAATCTTCGCGTTGGGTGCGGGAGAGACGGATAAAGGTCGGCGCTCGCAATGACATCCCCGGTTGCTCTCGAAGATATTGCCAGAGACTTCGCAAGCGCGGAAACGGGCCGTGGGCGTAGAAGGTGTGTGGAAATTTTTGGTGAAATCGGCGCCGTTTGCCGTCTTCCCCCAAGAGCCAGAGGACGATTCCTTGTTCGTCAGCAGCGTATACGTCGAGTAACCAGCCTGATATACATTCCTGGGGCGTGATGTGTTTTTCCAGCATATATCCGTTTCTGCTCACAAAGGACTAATTGAGGAACCAATTCAAACCTGATTGTGAACGACTGAAATTACATATCCAGGCTTCTTTTCAACTGCTCAATCTCCCGTGCTTGCTCGATCAGCATACTGAGCAAAATCGCTTCAAAGGGCAGGGCGTGATTCGCCTGGCTAATCGCCATCGTGTGTCGGCGTGCCTTGGCGAAGAGCGTATCAAAGAGCATTTGATCTTCACGCCGTAGCGCCCGGCGGAAGTCGGCAAATGCGCGTTGTTCGTTTAAGATGATTTGGTTAATAGTTTGGAGGGTTCGGCCCATGATTGCATGTTCCAAGACCTGACAGGTTTGCCAAACCTGTCAGGTCTAAACTGTTACAACAACCGCACAGGGGGATCAGGCCGCGGGGTTTCCCGGATGAAGACGTGATCGGCGATTTCTAACAGGGCTTCGACCAGCCGCTCCCGGTCAGGTTGGTGAACGCGCGGTGGGTGGACACTGATGATCACCGGGGCGAATTTGCGGAGGCGGTTCAAATGCCCAAGCGCTACCCCCAACAGCCGGTAACTCTCCGCAGGGGTGACACTTTCGTCGTAAAACGTCGCCAGGAAGTCGAGAATCAAATACGGAATGGCGGAGGCAGGGGTTTCTTCCAGCAGGGTGAGCATCTGGTAGCAGGTAAACACGCGAGCGACGTGAATCCGGCTCAGGGCTTCGGTCAGTTGGGAGGTTCGGCGGCGCAGGAGACGGGCAACCTGATAGGCATCAAAGGAATTTCCACCGTCCAGCACCCCCACCCGTCCGCGCAGAGCAAGCAGAGCGGTCAGTTCGAGCATTTTCCCTTCCTCCACGCGGGGAGTCACCAAAACGGCCAATTCACCTGGATTGAGATGGTCTAAGGCGTTCATGCCCCAACGATAACACTGTGCCAGACGAAAAACCATCCTCCTCGCGCATTAATCCAGGGGTGATTTTTGGATTAATCCTGGGGGTGAGCCAGATATGGGGTTGTGGAAAGGAGAGAGGATGTATATAGTTAAAGATCAAACGCGCCGAAATCCCATCCCCCCAGGATTTGCCGTAATTCCTCTTTGCTTCGCACGTTGAATTTTTGCTGGATATTGCGGATGTGCGTTTTGACCGTGTTGGGCGAGATGATGAGTTTGTCGGCAATGTCCTGATTGGTATACCCCAGACAGGAGAGGGCGGCGACTTCCTGCTCGCGGGGAGAGAGCGCGTTCCATTTCGTCAATTTTTCGTCGAAATGCTCGTATTCCTCAATGGCGTGGGAAAGGATTTCGCTTGCGACATCTTCGGGCGAACGTTGTTCTTGTTCGGCGATTTCGTGAAGCGGGCCGGTGATGGCGCGGTGCTCGATCTGGATTGTCCCTTCATAGATATCCGAATCGAAACGGGAGGAGGGTTTCTCCTCTCGATTAAAAATGCGTCTCAGCCAGTTCCATAAGTTCATTGATCTTAACCAGCCCAGACCTGCCAGGTTTCCAAAAACCTGGCAGGTCTAAAAAGTGACAATTTCAGGTCAATTGTATTAGAACTTATGTTCTATTTTGTTGCGGGTACGTTGCAAGAAGGTTTCAAGAAGACTTGAAGACAAGGTAAAATTTGTCTCATCTGAAATAAAGAGGAGAATACTCATGTTCAACCACCTGCCTCCCCCGTTCCTAAAACAACACGAACGCATTTTGCGTGGGACCGACTTCACGAAGAAATTCCCCGGCACGATTGTACAAGACTTTCAAATGCTTTTGGATTACGTCTCCACCTCCCCTGTAGAGTTGACACCCAATCTCCAACTTCCCATGAAGCATCTCAATGTCCTGAATGAGCGGATGACGTATCCGATCCTGCACGATTTCAAGCGCCCATCCATAAAATCTTTCCCAAACATTCAAGGGTTATGTTGGGTATTGCGAGCGTCGGGCTTGGTACTGATTCGCGCCGGAGAAAAAAAGCCTGTTCTGATTGTCGATCAAGTGGTCAAACAATCTTGGGAAACCTTGACTCCGACCGACCAGTATTTTTACATGCTCGAAACATGGTTGTTTAGTTCAACCGAGGTGATCGGGGAGCGAGCAGGGATGTTTGACGGTCCTTTTTATCGGTGGACAAATTTTATGGGAAAACTGACCAGCGAGGGATTGACCATTCAGAATGAAAAACACCAGGAAGAGGCCCTCAAGTACTGGCCTGGGATGATCAACCTGGCGTTGATGGACTTTTTTGGCCTGGTGGCGATCCAGAGCGCGCCGCCTCTGCCGGGGAAAGGCTGGCGCATTGAACGGATCACCCGTACGCCTATCGGGGATGCCCTGCTTGCATTGATTGGTCCATACTTCACTGAAGAACAGGAAGATGTAGATATTTTCGATCTGATTTTCAGGTCTGATGAACCCCTTGATCGTACCGAAACCCTGGGCCAGTTATTGCCGCGCGTCCAACCCTATGTCCCTGGCTGGCAAAATCTTCTGAAACTCCCCAAGCCTGAATTCCGCGATGGGGTGTATGTTTTCAAAGTGGTTGTGTATAAAGATGTCTGGCGACGGATAGCGATTGCGGGGAGCTCCATGTTGGAAGAGTTGGTTTATGCCATTTTGAGAGCTTTCAAATTCGATAGCGATCACCTGTGGCGATTTATTTATACAGACCGGTACGGGATGGAAAAACATGTTTACCATTCTTTTATGGATGATAGACCATTCACCACAGAAGTACGTGTGGGGGATATCCCTATCGAGCCTGGGATGCAGTTTCTATTTAATTTCGATTTTGGGGACAACTGGGAATTTGAAATTCTGTGTGAGCAGATCGATCCCCCGCCAGCAAAAAAATTCAAGACGAAAGTGTTGGAAACGCATGGAAAAGCCCCGGAGCAGTATCCGGAGTGGTAAAGGCTTAAAACAAAGGTGGGGTGGACGGCGAACGACGGAACTATGTTCCGCAAATCGTTCGCTTAAGTCCACCCCACCTGATTTCACCGGTACGAATCCACCAACGACCGCACACGCAGCCCTTCCCGCGCCTGTTCCGCCGTCCAGCCCTCAGGGATCGGGGCAGTGACGGTGACGGCCTGGTTGGGGGAGACGTCGAAGTAGTTGTCACTGAAGATGACATCGGCGCCGATGTCGGCTTCGTCCGCGAAATCCAATTCTACGAACCGTGCCAGGGCTGCGGCGCGGACTTCGATGTGCAGTTCGCCATCTTGTTCGGTGACATTCAGTTTGAGGGCGGGGTCTTTCATTTCCAGGTGTTTGTTCGGGGCGAAGAGGGTGGCGGAGCCGGAAACGCGTTCGTCGTTTTGCCATAATTCACAGACAAAGACTACCTTCCGTTGGTTGGCGTCGGTAACCTGCCGGGAGAAGTCGAACACGCCGGCGCGGGTATCTTGCAAGGCCGGGACGCGGAGGGCCTTTTCGCCGGCTTCGAGGACTTCCCCCGTAAGCGATTCGAGCCGCCAGCGGACGGCGCCGTCCCAGGGATCGGTCAAATCGCTGGTGACGTGGACGTTCATGGTCGTGCCGGTCTCTTCGACGGAGAGCAGGACGGGGGCGTAAAAGCGTTTGGCGGCATAGTGGAGGGCTTTCCAACGCCCGAAGTAGTCGAGGGACGCCCACGAGGCGACGGGCCAGCAGTCGTCCAACTGCCAGATGAGGGTGCCGCTGACGCGTTGGCGGTTGCGCCGCCAGTGTTCGACGCCGTAGCGGATGCCTTCGGCTTGCAAGATCAGGCTGAGGTAGACGAGCGATTCGAAATCCTTTGGCATGCGGAAGGTGTCGGTCATTTGGGCGGCGATCAGGCCGTTGCCCACCCACGAACGCTGGTGGTGTTCCATGATGTAGGAGGTCAGGTTCATATCTTCGGGGGCGGCGTAGGTCTGGATGGTTTTGAAGCGCGGGAGGGCCTGGAAACCGAACTCGCTCATAAACCGGGGGAACTGGGAGCGGTAGGCGGTGAAGGGTTTGCGCCCGTGCCACACGTCCCAATAGTGGCAATCGCCCTGCACCTGGCCGTTCGGGTTCTCGAAGGGGGTGCCGGACGAGGACGAGCTGGGCCAGTAGGGGGTGTCCGGGTCTTCTTCGGCGAGGATTTCAGGCAGCAGGCGGTGGAACATGCGGTCATAGCCGTCTTTGAGGCGCTGGTTGAGCGGGTCGCCGGGTTGGTTGGTTTCGACGCCGTCGGCAGACGACGGGCGCTCAACCGACCAGCCCCAATCCACCCAGCCCGACTCCATCTCGTTGTTGCCGCACCACAGCGCCAGAGAGGGATGGTGGCGGATGCGGCGGATGTTTTCGATGGCTTCCACACGCACATTCTCAAAGAATTCCGCGTCCGCCGGGTAGATGGCACACGCAAACATGAAGTCTTCCCATATCAGGATGCCGTATTCGTCGCACAGGTCGAAGAACATATCTTCGGGATAATAGCCGCCGCCCCAAACGCGGAGCATGTTCATGTGGGCTTGCGCCGCGCTGCGGATCAGCCCTTCGAGTGAGGCGCGGGTGACGCGCGTGGGGAAGGAATCGGCGGGAATCCAGTTCGCCCCTTTGGCGAAGATGGGGACGCCGTTGACGTAGAAGGTGAACGATTTGCCCCAGGCGTCGGGTTCCTGGACGAGTTCGAGGGTGCGGAGGCCGATCCGGCAGGTACGTTTATCCAGGGTACGGTTCCCTGCATGGAGGGTGATTTCGACGCCATAGAGGGGTTGGTCGCCGTAGCCGTTGGGCCACCACAATTGCGGATTGTGGATTTCTGATTGTAGAAACAAGTTTCTCCGATTGCTGAATGCGATTTCGTCGTCCAGGGTGGTGAGTTCGGATTCGACGGTGTGGGTTTCACCGTCCGGGGCGGTGATCGTCATGCGGACGGTCAATTCGTTGTCACTCCAATCTTCAACTTCGATGTCAGCGGTAATGGTCACAGTAACGATATTATCGTCGTCGTCGTGCTGCTGGCGGAGGTGGACGCCGGTGAGGCTGGCGGTGGTGTAGCCTTCGAGGCGGATGTCTTTCCAGATGCCGATGGCGGGGAGCTGCGGCCCCCAATCCCAGCCCCAATGGCAGGGGGCTTTGCGGAGATGTGGCCCGCCGGGGATGGCCCCGCTCCC
>DATDOR010000074.1:0-8049 GCA_035293165.1 Anaerolineales bacterium
TACAAAATCCACCCCCTGAATTTCATGCCATTGGTATTTTAGAAACGCTCGAATACCTGGAAACCTCTGACACAAACGGTTTGACCTCGGAAAAAGTCAGGCAAATCCAGGCGCAAGTCGGCCTCAACCAGCTTGACGAGGCCCCACCCACTTCGATCTGGCAATTGTTGTGGGAACAGATCAACTCCTTCGTCATCTGGCTTCTGCTCGTTGCGGTCATCATCTCCGCCGTGCTGGGGGATTGGGCGGAAGCGATTGCCATTCTTCTAATTGTCGTCCTCAATGCTGTATTGGGCGTTGTGCAAGAACGCCGCGCAGAACAAGCCCTCGCCGCCCTCCGACAAATGGCTTCTCCCGACTCGGTCGTGATCCGCGATGGGCACCGTCAAACTGTCCCTGCACGGGAAGTAGTGCCGGGTGACATCGTCCTTCTGGAAGCGGGTAACTATGTCCCTGCTGACCTGCGCCTCATCGAATCTATCAACCTTCGTATCGAAGAAGCTGCCCTCACGGGTGAGTCTGTCCCCTCCAACAAAGATACTGTCCGCCCATTGAAAGAAGATATTCCCATTGGCGACCGGCGCAATTCCGCTTTTGCAGGGACGATTGTTTCCTATGGCCGCGGCAAAGGTGTGATCATCAACACCGGGATGCGGACTCAAATAGGACGCATTGCCCAAATGCTCCAGGCCGTCGAACAAGAACAAACCCCACTCCAAAAACGATTGGACGAGTTGGGCCGCACACTGGGATATACTGCCCTGGCCCTGTGCGGATTGGTTTTCATCCTTGTAGTTTTCCGAGAAACGGATGTAAGCCTGATCACCTCCCCCAATGGTGGGATTGGCGCTTATTTTCAAAACTCAATTGATGCCATTACCACCGCTTTCCTCATCGCGGTGAGTCTCGCGATTGCCGCCGTGCCGGAAGGTCTTCCCGCCGTTGTCACCATCGCCCTCGCGCTGGGGATGCGGGAAATGGTCAAACGCCACTCCCTCATCCGCCGTCTGTCATCTGTAGAAACCCTCGGCTCCGCCACCGTCATCTGCTCCGACAAAACCGGCACACTGACCCAAAATGCAATGACCGTCACTCGCCTGTGGGTTGACAGTCAATTTTTTGAAATCACCGGCACAGGTTACACGCCGAAAGGCGAATTTCACAAAAATGGGGAGCAGGTTTGGATGCGAAATTATCCGGGCGCGCTGACCGCCCTCTGGATTGGCGCATTGAACAACGACGCCGTCCTGGAATATGAAGACGAACACGATCAGGAACCGGAAGTCCGCGTGGTGGGCGACCCGACCGAAGCTGCACTGCTCGTCGCTGCGGCCAAAGCGGGGTCACTACAAAAGGCCCTGGCACATTCCTACCCGCGCGTGCAGGAAATCCCCTTTGACTCTGCTCGCAAACGAATGGTGACCTTTCATGAAGTGCGTGATCCCCACGACGAAGATATTTCCCCGTTTACGGAAGAACAAAATCGTGTCCATGTGGCGATTCTCAAAGGAGCACCTGATCTCGTTTTGGGATTGTGTACCCAGTACCAGGGCATGGACGACAACCCTTGCCCGCTCACCCCGGAGATGCGAGAAAAAATCATGGCGGCCAACAATCGCATGACCGGCGATGCCCTGCGGGTGTTAGGAATGGCCTATCGGGTAACGGATGAAGTGCCGGATGATTTGTCTCCGGAAAATATCGAACACGATCTGATCTTCGCCGGGCTGGTTGGGATGATTGACCCGCCGCGCACGGAAGTCCGTCCCGCACTGGAGAAAGCCTTGCACGCGGGGATCCGCACCGTGATGATCACAGGGGACTACCCGAATACCGCCGCTGCTATCGCAAATGCTATCGGCTTGATGAAACCCGGACAAGAGGTCTTGACTGGCGCTGATTTGAACGAAATGGACCAGGAAAAACTACAAGGTCACGTCAACCACACGGCTGTTTTTGCCCGCGTTTCTCCGGAACATAAAGTCCGCATCGTAGAAGCTCTCCGCGCCAATAAGCAAATCGTTGCAATGACGGGCGATGGCGTTAACGACGCCCCAGCCATCAAACTGGCCGATATTGGTGTCGCGATGGGTATCACGGGAACAGACGTTGCCAAGGAAACGGCCGATATGGTGCTGACCGATGATAACTACGCCAGCATTGTCTCTGCTGTCGAACAAGGCCGGGTGATTTACAGCAATATCCGAAAATTTGTCTACTACTTGCTTTCCTGCAATCTGGCTGAAATTGCTACCATTACAATTGCCACCCTGATGGGGTTGCCCCACCCGCTCGAAGCCATCCAACTGCTCTGGCTGAATCTGGTCACGGACGGCGCGCCTGCCCTAGCCCTTGGCGTCGAAAAGGGCGACCCCGACACGATGGACGTCCCTCCCCGACCGACCGACGAGCCCATCATCAACCGCCCACTCCGGGTCGGAATCATTACTCAAACCATTTCACTGACCCTGGTCACCCTGAGCGCGTTCCTGTTGGGGTTGTATTACTACCCTAATTTTGGGGATGGATCACAAGAGACCATCCACCGACTCGCCCGCACGATGGCGTTTGTGGCCCTCTCCGGGGCAGAACTTCCCCTGGCCTTCATTGTGCGTTCGGAGCGGTATTCCCTCCTTAAAATTGGGCCATTCAGCAACCGGACAATGAACATTGCGGTGTTCTCCTCCGTTTTTCTATTGCTAATGGTCATTTACATCCCATTTTTCCGCCCTATCTTTGAAACCGTGCCTCTTGGTTGGGAGCAATGGCGTCTTCTCCTGCCTATGCTTTTCATTCCTGCCATTGTCGCGGAAATGGTCAAAGCGTTGACTGCTAAAAATTGGTCTCAAACCTCCTAAACACAAGGTTCCAAAAATCAAAACGCCGGATGTCATTCCGGCGTTTTTTGTTTACTCTGCAAGCAATGGAGCCACATACTTCTCCAGGATGTCATAGCGGACCGCCCCCACCCAGGCAAGCCGGACCTGGCCGGTTCCGTCAATTACGTAAGAACTGGGAAGATCCATCGTCCGGAAGGCATCTAAGGCTTTTTCGTCAGGGTCTAACCAAATGGGAAATGTAAGCTCTGTCTCATTCAAAAACTGTTTAACACCCTCTTCTGGACTGCCCGCTTCGATGCCAACGATGATGAAATTCTGGTCTTTATGTTTCTGATAAAACTGTTCCAGGTCAGGAAGCTCCCGTTTGCATGGGGGACACCAGATTGCCCAATTGTTGACGAGTACCACCTGTCCGGCGAAATCTGTCAAGGAGAGGGATCGCCCTGAAACGTCAGACAAACGAAGTTCTGGTGCAGGGAAGTCTACCTGGGCGGGGATAGCGGATGGTGCTTCAGCCGTGGCGGGTGAAATATCCCCAGTCGTTGTCTTCTCTAAGCCGGGGATCAGCATTAGGCTCGCGATACCGATCAAAATCAGTCCGATCCCAAATAGTAGTAAGGCAATGGACTTCGTGGTTTTTGGGGAACGGTAAGTTTGAGTCTTCATTGTGATTCCATTCTATCAAACAAAAAGGCAGAGATGCACAGAATGCACCACTACCTTTTTAGATGCCAAAAACGGGGAAAAGTTACGGGTTTCATCGCCTAAAACCGCTCCCCACCCAATACCATTTTTAAGCCCTTCATTTCCGGCAAGCATGTAACCCAGTGCACCAAGCACAATGGCCGCGATGAGCATCCCCAACACGGTGTTTCGCAACAGCACCTTAAAAACATACTCCAGTTCATTGAAACCTCGTAACCGTTCACTTGGTGAGGGGATTATCCGAAAAAATGGTGTCCGCAGGGGGTGTACACCCCCTGCGGACACCATTTTTTCGGGTTCTTACCCCCTTCAGGTGGGGGAACTGAACGGTTACGAAACCTCCTTTAGAATTCCATCCCGGCTTTAGTATTTTAACATAGATAGGATTACCCGCGAATATTTAGCTCTTTGGGATTTGCCGTGGTTAATGCCAGAACAGCCAATATTTACGCGGTGAGAATTACCCCATTTTGTGATGGATCACGAAAGAACAAGCCCTCTGCGCGTTCTTCAATTGGCGTACCTGATGTTTTAAGGCGATCTGCTACCCGATCGAGTTCTTCCTGATTAGGCAGGATGATGGTGTACCAGCGTAACCCCACCGACCCGGGCGGGGGTGGATGCGCGCCGACGCCGTTCCAGGTGTTGACTCCCAAATGGTGGTGGTACCCGCCCGCGGAAAGAAAGCCTGCCGAGTTGCCGAAATACTGCATGAGATCAAAACCGACCACATCCCGGTAAAACTGGACCGCTTCCGGTAGATTGGCAACGTGGATGTGCATGTGGCCGAGAACGGTGTCCGGGTGGAGACCTGTCCAGGGTTCGTCTTTCCCTTGCAGTTCGGACAAGATGCCCTCCAGGTCAAGGGGATCGGAGACCATTTGCAGTTTTCCGTTCTCGAAAGGCCATTCCCCGCGCGGGCGGTCACGGTAGATTTCAATGCCGTTCTCGTCGGGGTCGGAAAGGTAAATCGCTTCGCTGACACCATGATCGGCAAACCCGGAGACAGGGGTTTTGGTTTCTGCCAGTTGCCGAAGCGTCTTCGCGAGTGCCAGCCGTGACGGGGTGAGGATGGCAAAGTGATAGAGGCCGGTCGCCCGTCCGGGGTGGCGTGCGCCTGGTTGTTCAGTCAGGATCAGGAAGGGGCGATGCTTTGCATCGCTCTGCCATGCACCCAGCCAGGCGGTACCATTTTCCCGGCGTTGGAGGGCCAGGCCAAGATTGTTTTGGTAATAGGCTAGGGAGCGTTCGAGATCAGATACGGTGAGGGCTACTGCCCCGACGGTAGTTTGATGGGGAAGGGACATAACGGATGGTCAATTGTCAATACTTAATTGTCAATGGCTAATGGCTGATTTACGATTTGCTGAATCGCTGAATCTTTGACGCCCCTAATACCCAATACTTTACCCTGGTTTGGTCCGAATCTTCTCAATCTCGCGGTCGGGGTTGATTTTCATCTTCTCAAACCGGCTGTTGGGGATGGAGATGTTGTGGTTTTGGACTTTTTTATTGATCGCCGAAATTCGTTCGCGGAAAGCATTTTCGGCGCGATTCCACTCGCTTTTTGCCCAGGCCAGATGCCCCTCTGATAGTTCGCGTTGGTAGAGTGCCCAACTGCGCGTGAGTGTGGTACGGGCTTTGGCGAGTTCTTCGTCAATTTCTTTCCCTTCCGCAATCCAGGGGAGTGTGAAATCGTTGTCTTGGAGTAGAGTGTAGGCGGCATCCATTGCCGGGTCCTGAAATGGGTTTTCGTTGAGTTTCAGGGGTTTGCCTTTGCCGGGTAAATTGTCGAATTTCCCCTCACGCCGTGCTTGTTCGATTTGTTGATCAATGCTTTTCTGCCAGTTTTCCATAACTGCCTCCAGGTATTGTGACAATTGTCACAATCTTTGTGAGATTGTAGCAAATTTGGAGGGGTTAGTCAACCCGTGAATTTCAAGTAACTGCTCAGGCTACGAGAGAATGCTTCCCGAAAAAAAGGTGTGCGTGGGGGTATACACCCCCACGCACACCTTTTTTTCGGGCTAATCCCCATTTGACGATATAAGAATTATCTTAACATCAAAATATTTGACATTGACATTTTTGTGGATACGGCTTTTATTTAACTCAGCGACGCGATTTTCAAACAACTTCTTGCCCAAAAACACTCCTTTGAGACTTCCGAAGTTTTAACAGTTCTGTTTAAGTGAGATGACAAAATGAAACCTATTCAAGGCTTACACCACATTACAGCCGTAGCAAGTGACCCGCAAAATAACGTGGATTTTTTCCACCTCATTTTGGGCCAACGGCTCATCAAGAGAACGGTCAATTTCGACGACCCCGGAACCTACCACTTCTACTATGGAGATGAAATCGGTACACCCGGCACAATCATGACCTACTTCCCCTGGCAGCATGTCCGGCAAGGGAAACCAGGCAATGGCGAAACCGGCGCGGTGGGGTATACCATTCGTCCTGAGTCCATTGGCTTTTGGCAAAGCTGGCTCAAGAAAAACGGTATTTCTGTTGGCGAAATCGAAACGCGTTTCGGCGCGGATGTTTTAACGTTTGAAGACCCGGGTGGAATGGCGATGGAGTTGATTGCCTCCGACGAGCCTGCCACGCTGCACCACTGGGAAGCCGGGCCAATTCCTGAGTTCCACGCGTTGAAAGGCTTTCACGGTGTCACGCTCTGGCTGGACGAGGTCGAACCTACCGCCAACCTCCTCACCGGGCCAATGGGATACCAGTTTGTCGGGCAGGAAGGGAACCGCTACCGGTACAAAGGCGCATCCAACGACATTGGGCTGTACGTGGATATTTTGCACCGTCCCGGCCAACCCTACGGGCAGTTTGGCGCAGGCTCCGTCCATCACATTGCCTTCCGTACCGTGGATGATGAAGAACAATTGGAATACCAACAAACTCTGCGCCAGGCCGGGTATGGTGTTACACCCGTGCGAGACCGGCAATATTTCCACTCGATCTATTTCCGCTCACCGGGCGGAGTCCTGTTCGAAGTCGCCACCGATGCTCCCGGTTTTCTCTATGACGAACCCGTTTCAGAACTTGGCACGAATTTGAAACTCCCCCCCTGGCTGGATGAACATCGCTTAGGGATCACGCAAGCACTACCGTCCTTTGAACTTAGACCAGTTGTGAAAGTGACTCAAGAGCCGTCATTCACAAACTGACGTTTGAGTATTGATGACACACGACCTTCAAGAATTTTTTTAACACAAAGCGCACAAAGGTTTGCACGAAGATCACGAGGTTTTTTATTTTCTTTGTGCCCTTTGTGAAACCCTTCGTGTACTTCGTGTTTTAAAAAGTTGCCTCCAATTTCTCAAAAACCACTCACCCAAACCATATGCCTGACACCCTCCCCGGCCCCCACCAGGGGCAACCGATCTTGCAAACGGGCAAACCGCTTGCCGAAGCCAAAGCGGCGATGATCTTGATCCACGGGCGCGGCGCAACTGCCGGTAGTATCCTGGAACTCAGTACGGTACTCCCTCATCCTGACATGGCCTACCTTGCCCCGCATGCCTCAGGCAACACCTGGTATCCGTACAGTTTTCTTGCTCCGGTGGCGCAAAATGAGCCGGGGTTGAGTTCGGGTTTGCAGGTGGTTGCCGATCTCATCGCCCAGGTGGAAGCCGCCGGAATCCCGTCCGAAAAGATCATCCTGGGCGGTTTTTCTCAAGGGGCATGTCTGGCGAGTGAGTTTGTCGCCCGGAACGCGAAACGGTATGGCGGCGTGATCGTGTTCAGTGGGGGTTTAATTGGCCCGCCTGGCACCCCGCGGGATTACCCCGATTCCTTAGATGGCACTCCCATCTTTATCGGGTGCAGCAATGCGGATTTTCACATCCCGCTTGAGCGCGTCCACGAAACTACGGATGTCTTCACCCGTCTAAGAGGGCGCGTCACCAAGAAAATCTACGCTGGTATGGGGCATACTGTGATCAAAGATGAAATTGACCATGCATTCAAAATCGTGCAAGAAGTCGTAGTCTAGGGCCTTATGCCCACAAGGGGCTAAACTGCTAAACAAGGAGTATGGCTCTTTGGGATTTGCCGTGGTTAATGGCGACCTCCCCGCCGATTCCTAAAGAACCGGGAGTATCCAAATGCAAAAATTCAAACACCCGGAGTCATTCACGCCGAAGTGCTGTTGCTGGGGTACAAACTCCGCGTCGAGCGCGGGGCATATGCGATCTTGGACGAACATTTAGCCGACGCTATCGAAATCCTGTTTCAGCGAACGGCGGGGGCGTTGTCGGCGGAACGCGTTTCTGCAATGTCGTAACCATTTCCTAACAGGTGGGTAGCAAAACGAGGACGAAAAGTGTGACAACCCACTTTTTTATTAATCTCCGATGCGAGGGCGGCTTCTCTAATTGCCTTTTTCAAAGAACTTTCACTATTGTAAATTGTAACCCTGTTTGGAAGAGTGATTATGCTATACTTAATTGGCTCTTTGGGATTTGCCGTGGTTAATGCCAGATTTTGG
>DATDOR010000075.1:0-3832 GCA_035293165.1 Anaerolineales bacterium
CCCAGCGCAGGAATTCGTTCGCGGCGACGTAACCGGTGGTCAGGTTACTCAGGCGGTTGATGGAGAGGAGGATGACGACGAGGGATTGGACGCCGAGTAGAAGGTGGATGCGGGTGAGGGAGCGAGATGGGTTCATCTTGTTCTTTATGGTCATTAGACATTATCGGCAACAAGGTGCGTGGCACGTCGCCTGGAGAGCGTACTATTGCCAATAAAGTCTATTACACATGTTGTGGATAGACGCCCTTGTAACCCAATGCTTCGGCGAGCCTGCCTAGCGTAGCAGCGAGAACCTTTTGCATCGGGATCGGAAATCTCGGATCATAACCGTCGTACCGTGCCAGAGTCCTGGTGGTGGCGGCAAACTGCAACGGGTTCTTGGGCAGGCCGTCTTTGCTGATTTTGCCTTCACGGGCAAGCCCGAATAGGGTGGCAAATACACCAATGACATCCTGGACGGCTTGCGGATTGGGCCGCTCGAATTTAGTGACCTGGCGGTAAACCAACTCGGTATCCCCCGCGTTCCACGGGTGGATGTGGGGTTGGCGGGGCGGCATCACGATGGTCTCGCCTGCATTTGCGGTCTTCTGGAGGCCGTCAAGTTTGTAATGAGCGACACCGGAGATGATCTCAAATGTCTCCGTCCAGGTAAGGTGCAGATGTTCCAGAATATCGGGCCTGGCTTTGGGGGCACAGCGAATCTCTAACGTCCACCCCATGCCATTGGTTTCAGCATCGCTCTCAATGACGACCCAGCCGGATTGGGTGAGCGGGTTTTCGAAAGTAAAGCCTGCACGTATCATAATTGTTTCTTGAAGTGTCAGGTGACGGTCACTTCCAAAGTGACCGTCACCTTGCGGGTTACGCTGCCGGGATCACGCCCAGTTGCTGCATTAAACCCATCTGGTCGAACACTTCCCAATGCTCGACGGACTTGCCATTCTCGAAGCGGTCAATGGCGATACCGGTGACGTTGACCTGTTTGCCCGTCGGGGGGATGCCCATCAATTCGCCTTTATGGGTCCCATGGGCCGACCAGCGGGCGACGATTTTGTCACCTTCCGCCAGCAAATCGTCAATGTGGACGTGCATGTCCGGGAAGGCGGAAAGGAAGGCGGCGTAGAACATTTTGCGTCCTTCTCGTCCGGGGGGGAGCGTGGGCGGCAGGGCGTGGTCAACGAGATCGGCGCTGAAGTATTCTTCAACCGCGCTCAGGTTCTTTTGGTTGAAACCTTGTTCGATAAAGCGTTTGGCGGCGGATTTTAGTTGTTCAGTAGACATGATTTATCTCCTTTGATTTAAAGTTTGAAGATTGAAGGTTATTGCGCCGGGACAACGCCGAGTTGCTGCATCATCGTCATGACATCGGTCTCGCCCCAGTGTTTGGCAGCCTTGCCGTCTTCGAAGCGAATGATGTCAATGGAGCCGATCTCGACGCGTTTGCCTGTGGACGGGATGCCCATCATCACCCGTCGCGTTTGGATTCACACCGGGCTGCCGCTGGTGCTCAATAACGTTGGCGGCTATCAAGTCGTCGGCAGCATCCACATTCCCTGCCCGATCACTTCTCGCCCGGTTGGGGGAATGTTCATCCACGGGCCTTTGTGGGTACCCCGCACAGTCCAGTTTGCATAGGATACCCGATTCGAATGTTCATTTTCCAGTTCAAAAAATGCTCATTTTTCGTTCAATTAGCAGATACTGGGGTTTTTGATCGAGAATTTGCGGCTCTTCTATGATAGGAGCAAAACGCACCCCAATGGTTCAAAAGGGGTCAAATTTGCCAATCTCCCAGCCCCACAAGATCTCTGTTACCCGTTCAATGCCTCGTGCTAAGTGGCGGCGGTAGGTGCTAAAGGGCAGGTCGAGCAGCTCGGCGGCCTGTTCCTGGTTAGCGGCGGGTTGGAAGTACGTGTGGGAGAGGGCGCGGAAGTATTTGGTTTCTTTCGGGGTGGATTGGAGTTCTGCGGATGCCTCCTCGATCAGGTTGACCAGGGCGGCAATGCGCTGGCTCTCGTTAGCGCTGCTCTCGGCATTTTGCATGACCAACCGGGAGTGGAGCAAGGGATTGCCAGAAAGTGCGCCTGCGCGTTTGAGGTCCCTCAAGGCCTCGCGCACCGCCCCGGCGAAATCGGGTTCGCTCAACACGACGAGGGCGGGGACGGCGGTGGTGGACGGTCCAGCCGCCTGGGGCGAAGTCCCCACTTCTCGCTCGGCCAGGATACCAAGCCATTGGATAGGGGGTTCGATGCGCCAGTCGTGACCGAATACCGTGTAAGCGCGGTTATCTATTGTGAAACCGGCTTCGTCCAGACGGATCAGGTTGATATAGGCACAAAGGGGCGCCCAAAAACGTGCATCCGCGCAGGGAAAAAAGGTAATGGCCAGACCCGACGTGGTCAAATATTGGCGGGCAATATGGATAAAAATGACGGTCTGACTGGCAGAAACGGACTGGTAGGCGTCAGAGTCCATACAGAACCGGAAAATCAGCGCCTTTTCACCCGGGCGTAGAGGGGTGTTTTGGAGGGCTTCCCAGGCGGCGCGGGTGGCTGGGTCGGCATCACGGCCCTCAGGGGACAGGGCGTTCAGTTCAAGGGTGAGCAAAAATCCCGTAGGCTGCCCGTCGGAAGTGCGGGGAATCAGAACATTTTCGGGATGTTGCTCCAGCCAGAAAGCGGCCAATTTGGCGGATTCAGGCCCTTCGTGGCGTGTGACCATTTCCAGCAAGAGGGGAACATCGCCTTCCCGGAGCCGGTCGGGGAGGGAACTGCCGCCCATTTGCCATTCAAAGAGCGGGCGCATGACTGGATTGTCGCGGTGCAGGTAAACGAGATCAAATAGGGCACGCTGCTGTTCCAGACCGGTCGTGACACTGATCCGGTGGGTGTAGTAATGCCGGGCGCGGCGGTGTAGTTCGATATACCAGTCCGGGTTGCGCCATCGCAAATCCGCGACGAGGGAGTCTCGAGCCAGATCGTGTGGGAAAAGCCCTCCTGGCCGGGGTTCGATAAATGAAAGGCTGTGCAGCCAGTCGAACAGTTCGGTTACATCGGGGTTGGCGAGCATTTCACACAGGACAGGTTCGGTGGTCACGCGGACGAGTGCGCAAGATTCGAGGGCGGCCCGGTGTGCGGGGCCGGGGACTTTTTGAAGAAAGTTCTTGACCAGGGTTTGGATGATGTCGTGGGTTTTTTCGGGTTGGAATTTGCTTTCGTCGCGTTGGGCAAAGGTCTCGGCAATTAATGAGAGGGCGAGTGGGTGTCCATGTGTAAAACGGATGACCGCTTCCTGCTGATCTTCGGGAATGTTCCGGCGGGAGAGATAGTCGCGGGTTTCTTCGGGAGTCAGGTTGCGGAGGGGGAGCGTTTCGAGGACAGTTTGCCAGCCGGGGTCGGCGAGCCAGACAGGGGCAGGTGGGTTGCGCCCAGACAGGACAACGAGGACGTTTTCAGGGAGGCGAGGGAGGAAGTGCTCGCGCAGCCAGTCATCCAGCGGGGCGAGGGTTTCATAGGTATCTACCATGAGGAGCAAACGTTTGGGGTGGGAGGCGATTGAATCAACGAGATTCCCCCCCGCCGGGGCATCGAGGTAGTGGGCCAGGGAAGTGGTAAAGGCTTCCGGGATGGGTTCGATATTCCGGGCATCGAAATAGATCACCGTCCAGCCCGCATCCTCAGTCATCCGGCCAAATTCTCTGAGCAGTGTGGATTTGCCGATTCCCCCTGGCCCATACAATTGCAGGACGAAAAATGGGGGTGAATCGGATTGTATCGCCGCGCGGAAAAACTGCCGTTCGGTTTCTCTGCCTACAAAATAGGTACGGCGGGCT
>DATDOR010000076.1:0-4175 GCA_035293165.1 Anaerolineales bacterium
GATGGCGCGCGTTTTGGAAAGCGTTCGTTGGGGAAGCAAGTTCATTGAGGGAATGGTATCGCCGGGAGGTGTTTGGGGCATTGGTTCGGATGCGTTTGCCAATCGTGATGATGCTCTTGTTGCTGGTCGGGGCGATATGGATTGGTTTTGAACAGGCCGGAGAATTTGCCTTGCCCCCCGGGGCATTCAATCTCGATGATTTGCAATTGGATACATTCTCGCAGATTGGTTCCATCAAATTGCTGGAACCACAAGGGGTGGGAATCATCTGGCTGCATAATCTTCGGGCATCAGCATTGGCATTTTTGTTGGGCGTAATTTCCTTTGGTGTATTTGGTGTGCTGATATTGATGTTGCCTTTTGTGTTGATCGGCTATTTTATGGGAACGCTGGCCAATGTGGGGATCAGCCCTTTGGTATTTTTGGCCGGGTTTATTTTGCCGCATGGTGTGTTAGAAATTCCCGCTATCCTTTTGGTTGGCGCAGGGATCGTTTATATGGGCGGGGTCATGCTCACGCCATCGGTGGACAAAACGATTGGGGATGCGTGGTTGGCAGCCCTGGCAGATTGGGCGAAGATCATGGTGGGGATTGGGATACTGCTGTTTTTATTCGCGGCGGTCTTAGAAGTGTTTTTAACCCCAAGAGCGGTGGTTTGGTTATTGGGATAATCATCACCACCCAATCACAAATTCCACCCACTCCTCATTATTTTGCAAATACCGGCTAAAGATATAATGGGCTGAAGCAGGAGGGTGGACGGGCGATTTGAGCAAACGCATCCCGGCCTGTTCGACGGTGCGACCCCCTTTGCGATGGTTGCAATTTGGACAGGCAGTGACAAGATTTTCCCAGGTATGTGAGCCACCCATATGGCGGGGAATGATGTGGTCAACCGTTGGGTGATGGGGATGCTGGCCGCAATACTGACACTTATAATTATCTCTACGGAAAACTTCCTGCTTATTGAGTTTGACGATCGGATGAGGACGTTTGATCATCTTCGACAGGCGAATGATGGACGGACACGGGACCTGAGTACGGACGGTTCGGATATATCCACGCCCATTCAAAACCAACGTGGCTTTCTCGTCCATGATTAATCCAATCGCACGCCGCATATTGCAGACATGGATAGGCTCAAAGTTAGCATTGAGAACCAAGACAGGTGAACTCAGGGTGAAGGTCATAATTCGTTGAAATGATTATCAGAAAGGGAGTGGTTGTCACTCTCTTTCTTGCCCAAACATATCCGCAGAATTATAGCACAAGCCTTTCAGTGATATAATGCTCACATGGTTACAAAATTCTCTATGTCACGCGAATTTGTGCCTGAACGCCTCCCCTTGCGCGGGGAAATTATAGCCTGGACGCTTGCTTTGATTGTGTTCGCCACTGCAACCGTTTTGCGAGTGAGCGATTCCCCTTTAGCCGGTACAGGTTTGGTTTTAGCAGGGATTCTTGTTTTATCTGCGGGAAGCATCTCATTCGGAAATTGGATGGATCGTCGAACTGTTATCCGGTTAGATTTTGAGTGTATCAGCTACTCGAATGGAGTACGGCACGCCACCCTGGGGTGGAGCGAAGTCCAAACGGTTCGGGTGCTGCCTACCCAATTAGGGGCGCGTCAAGTGCAGGTCATTGGAGAAACCCATCGCGGGAAATCCCATTTTGAATTCCGCACGCTGGGGACGGTCAATTACCAGGGGCATGAGCGCGGGCGTACCGGGTTTGCCGACGGGGATCAGATTTTGGAAACGATTTTACAGATGGCAAATTTGCGACCCGTTCCATCCGATCATCCTTCCTATTCCTATTACGCCCGGAAGTGAACCCCACGAATGGTGAGTTTTTGGACGCCCTCACCACGAGGGCGTTTTTTGTTGGAGATTGTTGGTTTTCTGATTTGGGATTTGCAGATTTGCTGATCTTTTGCGACGATTATTTCATTCTAGGAGACCATGATGAACATTGACGAACAAGTCGAATACCTGATGCAAGGGACCCAATATGGGGATGAGATACTGAAGCGCAATATGGCAGCAGAGTTGCGCGAGCGGCTGATCGAGGCCGAGAAGGAAGGTCGCCTATTACGGATTTATCTGGGTGTGGACCCCCGTACATCAGACCTGCACCTGGGACATACCGTTCCTATGCGGAAGCTTCGACAGTTCCAGGAACTTGGGCATGAGGTCATTTTTCTCATTGGGAATTACACCTCTCTGATTGGTGATCCCTCCGATCAAGACAAACTCCGCCCGAAGTTGACGCAAGAAGAGGTGGAACGCAACGCCCGAACGTATGCGCAGCAAGCCTACAAAGTTCTTGATCCCGATAAGACTATGATTAAGTACAACGCAACTTGGCTTTCGGAATTGTCTTTTGCCGAATTGATCCAATTGGCGTCCAACTTCACCATCCAGCAGTTTTTGACCCGGGAGAATTTCCGCAAGCGGTTCGACAGCGGTGACCCGGTATACCTGCACGAGACGTTTTATGCCCTCATGCAAGGGTACGATGCCTACGCGCTGCGCGCCGATATTCAGGTGGGAGGCACGGATCAGATGTTCAACATCATGACCGCCGCACGCAAGATCATGACCGCGCTGGGTGAAAAACCCAATATCGCCATCATCAACGACATCCTGCCAGGTACAGACGGCGAGATCAAAATGTCCAAATCGTTGGGCAATCACATCCCGATCTTCTCCACGCCCGAAGATATGTATGGGAAAGTGATGAGCGTCCCGGACAAAGCCATGCCACTCTACTTCCGCCTCGTCACGCGCTGGACACCTCCAGAAATCACCGAAATCGAAAAAGGTCTGGCGGATGGAGGTCTGCACCCCCGCGATGTAAAAATGAAACTGGGGCAAGAGATCGTCTCGATCTACCACAGCGAAGAAGAGGCCACGCGCGCAGAAAGTGAATTTATTCGCGTGTTCCAGAAAGGCGATGCCCCTGAAGAGATGCCGGAATACCGTCTTCAAGATGGTCAAACGGTATTGGATGTGTTAGTGGCTGGTGAGATGGTAAGCAGTAAAAACGATGGCCGCCGGATGCTCCAGCAGAACGCGGTCAAGTTGGACGGAAATTTGCTGACTGAGCCGTTTCAGATATTTCCTGGGCAGGGTGTGTTGCAAGTGGGAAAACGGAAGTTTGTACGGATAGTTAGCGAATAAGAAAACCTGGCAGGTCTTAAATGACCTGCCAGGTTTTTTGCTTACCAGTTGATCCGCCCTAAAAACTGGAACGCCTCTTCGGGAGTGGAGTCATATTTGCCATCCAGGATAGCCTGGCAGTCGGCCAGTGTTTCGGCAAGGGGGACGTATTGGCCTGGGACTCCGGTCCAGGGTTCGGCTCCAGGGAGGGGTTGGGTGAAGTAGCGGTGGAGTTTGCGAGCGCGTTCGGTGTCGCGGCGGTCGGCGGGATTTTTCAACCCATCCCGGCCGAAGATTTCGACGATGTTATGGAGGTCCTGATAGCGGGCAAGCAAACGACGGGCGCGGGAGGCGAGTTTGGCGTGATCTTCACCAAGGATGTCCGGGGAGAGGGTGGAGGTGGAACGCAGGGGGTCAATGGCAGGCCACAAACCTTGTTTTGCACGGGAACTATCAAAGGTGATAACCGCGTCCAGGTCGTTGAAACTTTCAGGTAATGCGCCTGCACTGTGCGTACCCTGGTAAACAGTCGTCAGTTTTACGCCGCTCTCAGAGAACGAACCAAATTTGTCTTGTATCGCTTCCACCAGGGAGAGGTAATCCCCGTCAACAATGAGGAGGACATCGCGTCCTTGTTTGAGCAAGGATTCTGCTGTTGAAAAGGCTTTTTTGGCGAGGGATGAAGGCTCTTCTGTCTGTTCAAAGACGAGGGTAATTTGTTGTTCGATTCCCCATTCCCGCCAGCCGAGTTTCAAATCCTCTGCAGGGTGAATTTTGTCTGCAACGCCAACAAAGATGGCATGGCCGTTGTACCGGGTAGCGATTTCGTGAATGAAGTGACTCAGGATGACGGCTTTACCCACGCCGGAGAGGGGAGTGAAAACGCCAAGTTGGCCGCCGCGCTTGAGCGGGGAAAGGAGATTGACCATTTTCAGGCCGAGGTCGAGGATTGCGCCCGGTTCGGGGGAGGGGCTTTGAGTGGGAGTCAGACTGGAGACTGCGTCTCGCGTGGTG
>DATDOR010000077.1:0-2149 GCA_035293165.1 Anaerolineales bacterium
GATCGAAGCACAATATTTGAAGTTACACCAGGGTTTTTTGCGATGGGATTGGGAACAGAGGCGGTCAGTGAGCCAACTCCCTTTGGAATGGGGCACATGCCTGTTCGTACACACCAACGGTTATTGCATTATCAACTGCTACAAAAATTGGCGGGCGAGGCCGAGGCTTTCGAGATCGAAGAAAAGGTATGGACTTTACTGGGAGATGTGATCTGTACGAGTCACGACCATCCACATCAGAGGAAACTCTCCCGCTCACGAACCCGCAAAGAATACGCCGAATTGTCCGATCAGGTGAAGGTCTATCTGGGAGCGCATTTTCAGGAAAAAGTGGTGTTGGAGGAAATCGCCAGGGCAGTTCATTGTTCACCCTACCATTTGTGCCGGGTGTTCAAGCAGATGAATGGGATGACGATTTACACTTATCTTCAGCGGCTCCGGTTGATGGGGGTTCTCGAACATCTCACGGCGTATCCGAAAGAGGCATTTGCAATTGTGGCGTTGAATTTCGGTTTTGCCAATCACAGCCATTTTTCAACAGTGTTCCGGAAGGAATTTGGGGTGCGGCCTTCAGAGATGCGTAGGCCGTGAGGGTCTCTTCAAGGAGCGCGAATTGAGCAATATCTTGAAAGCGGAACAGTACCTGGGCAGGTACGATCCCTGGTGCTCTCTCAATTGGAGGGCAAATCATTTATTCCCAGGAGCATACCATGAACCCCTATTCACCCAGTTCCGCCGAGGCCGAAGTGTGGGAGGTCATTCAAGCCTTCAACCGTGCCTTTGCCGCAAATGACCCAGATACCTATTTTTCTTTTGTTGACGAAGATATGATTGTGATCACCCCGTCCAACCCGTATCGCATCGAAGGGATGGCCGATGATCGGGAGGGATTTGAACATGGCCTTCACGAGGGTGGCTATGTAGGCTTTTTTCAGGAATTGCAACCGAATGTGGCCGTGTTTGGGGAGGTAGCTATTGCGACATATTATTCGCGGGGAAGTTATGGGACGGAAGGAAAAAACAAAATGGCATACCTGAAAGAGACAGATGTCCTGGTTAAAAAAGACGGGACATGGAAAATCGTTCATGTGCATGTCTCTTCGACAGTTGGGGGATAGAGGAGGATACAATGGGCTTATCCGCTTATCGGCAAATTTTTCAGAATACATCATTCCGGGCCTTTTGGCTCGGCTTTACTTTTTCCGACCTGGGCGATGCGATGACGCGCGTGGCGCTGACATGGTACGTGTACGAGCGCACACAATCATCTGAGGCGATTGGCTGGCTGCTGGTGTGCTACACCGGCCCGGTCATTGTGGGTGGATTTCTATCGGGTGCTCTGCTCGACCGGTTCGACCGGCGGCGGGTGATGTTTGCGGACAACCTGATCCGGGGTTTGGCGATGTTGATGTTGCCGGTTTTGAGCGCGCTGGGGACGTTGGAACTCTGGCATGTGTACGTGGCGGCGGCAGTATATGGATTCTTGATGATGATTTCGTTGGCAGGCGGACCGTCGCTCATCCCCTCGCTTGTGGATGAAGATCAGTTTGCGACTGCGAACGCGCTGGAGACGATCAGCTTTACGCTGGCGGGCGTCGTTGGACCGGTGATTGCCGGGTTTTTGATAGCGGGGATTGGGGCGGCAAATGTGATCATTGCGGATGCGCTGTCGTATTTCGCCTTCGCGGGGGTGCTCCTGAAAATTCGATTGAAGGACGAAACGCCCACACACCAGGAAGCCGCCCAAGAAAAATACGGCTTGCGCCACGCCGTCCACCTGCTGGTGAAAAATCCGGTTTTGTTGTCCACTACGATCATGTTTATGATGGCCAATATTGGTCTCGGTTTTCTGGCCGTGTGGCTGCCGATCCTGTCCGATCAGGTTTTGGCTGGTGGGGCAGGGTTGTATGGGGCGTTGTTGGGGCTGATGGCTGTCGGGGAGACGGTAAGCTCGGTCATCGCGGGCGGGCGGAAATTTTTGTTCCCGTTGGGGACGCTGATCTGCCTGGCGCAGGGGTTGTCCGGCGCAGCGGTTGGGGTGATGGTAGCCGGGCTTAGTCTGTGGTCGGTGGGGATTGGGTTGGTGTTATTGGGCGTTTTTAGCGCGCCGCTGACGATTTGGGCACAGACGTTACGGATGCAAATCATC
>DATDOR010000078.1:0-5395 GCA_035293165.1 Anaerolineales bacterium
ATGTTTTGGATCATGTGCTCTGTTTCTCTCCGGTTTTGAGTAAGTGTGAATAATTCTTCAAATTGATCGATGACTAACAACAACTCACTGTCTTCAGTTGGCAAAGCCAGGCGGCTGGCTCTAATCACCCCGCGGTTGTCTCGTTGCAATTGTTCTCCCAAATTGATGCCAGGGCGAACAGAAATTCTGCTCAAGGCAATTTCGATTTCTTCCATGGGATTGGTGCCGGGCAAAACGGAAACGATAAACCATTTGTCTGAACCTGGTAAAGCTCCGCGCTTCAAGGAAGGAATCAATCCTGCGTGGACGACGGATGACTTTCCACTTCCACTCGGTCCAACGATTGCTAAAAAGCGTTCCGCTGTTCCGTTTTCAGATAGTCGGGACAGGAGGCGTTCGGTTAGATTTTCCCGTCCAAAAAAGTCAACAGCATCGGCTTCCTGGAAGGCGCGCAATCCTTTAAACGGATTGCTTATTTCAACCGCTACATTGGCCGGATGGGCAGGATACTCTTTTCCAGAAATGGTTACTTGATTAGATTTAATTGCATTTTGAAAATCAGCAACCATGGTTAATACATCAGGATAGCGCGCTGTGGGATCTTTTTCGGTCGCTTTTTGAATTACACTGTCCAGTGAGTCAGAAAGTTTTGGGTTAAACGCTTTCAAAGAAGGTGTCGGTTCCAGCACATGCTTCATCAGAAGCGACATCAACGAAACACCTTCCTCAATAAAGGGATTCGTGCCTGTCAGCAACTCAAAGAGCATGACACCAAGACTATATATATCGGTTTGCGGGGATATTGCTTCCTCTTGCACCTGTTCAGGAGAAATGTAAGCAGGAGAACCGGTTATCGCCCCCTCTCGTGTAAGTTTTGATGGTTTTTCCAGGTCTTTTGCGATACCAAAATCTCCTAAATATACATTACCTCCCTCATCAAGAAGAATGTTTTCAGGTTTAAGGTCACGATGGATAATGCCTTGTCGGTGTGAATAAGCCAATGCACTCCCAATCTGGTTGAGCAGGTGTCCTATTGCTTTCTCATCCCATGGCCCATTTTTCAAGGAGTCACGTAAGCTTCCCCCTCGCAACCATCGCATGACCAAATAAGCTCGATCTGGTTCGCGCCAGTAATCATAGAGTGGAACAATATGGGGATGTTCTAGCCTGGCAACGAGTTGTGCTTCTGCTTCAAAACGGCGGATGAAATCAGGGTGGTTGGCAAAATGTGGCAGGATGACTTTAATTACAACTTCACGATTAACCTGATGTTGATAACCACGATAAATGGCTCCATGTCCACCTGTACCTATTCGGTCACGCAGTTCATACCCTCGAATATTATGCCCGCTGAGATCTTCTGTCATCTGTTTCACTAACATCCGTCGTAAAAAATGGCTCTTCCATTTTAAGCGGGAGATATGCCGAATTTTGAAGACAGTGGGAGTATACACCCCCACCGTCTTCAAAATTCGGGTTTTCACCCCGTTAATTACAATAGACCCAAAAGAATAAGGTGAACGGGAAATTGTGAAAATTATAGCCCAAAAATTGGGAAATTAAAAGCAACGAGCCGCCCTTTCGGACGGCTCGCTACCGCGCTGCGACACTATTTTCCATTGAGGAGGTGTGCCGCAGCGCTGGGTTTGAGACTATTACTGTCCACGACACCACCTCCTTTTATAATGGGATGGCGGTTTTGGGTTGGTGAGCTAACCATGTTAGCTTTAACCAACGGCAAAAGTATCTCAAAGAATAAGGGTTGTGTCAATCCCAAATCCGGGTTATTACAAAGTTTTCATTTCCAGTCTGATTGCTTACCTGGGCGCGACCGCCCACAGCCTTTTCTCTGGGACGGATTCATCCCTGCCCTTTGCTCAATTCATGTGCGCAGTTGTGATATACTGCCTCCATGCCCCAATTCAATTCCATTCAAGAAATCTTCGATCTCGCCCAAGACTATTTCCTCCCCGAAAACGCAAACAACGTTCAAGGGACTGTGCAATTTGAATTTACCGGAGAAAGGGGCGGAGAGTGGTTTTTGCAGGTCAGCGGCGGGCAGTTGACCGTTTCCCCCGGAAAATTACCCGCCCATGATTTGTACGCGACTGCCAACGCGCAGGATACTCTGGATATTGCCAACGGAAACCTGAACCCGATGGTAGCCTATTTCAAAGGGAAAATCAACGTATTGGGGGACACTTCCAAGATATTTGAATTTCAGAAAGTGTTTCGTCTGCCTGAACAATTAGAATGGCTCAAGAGTATCCAGTAATAAAGTATTGAAGAGAGGTTGAAATGGCAAAAGCGAAGAAATTGACCACAGAAGAAGAAGCAGCCCTTCAGGTGGAACAGGAGGCGATACAGGCGCGACGGCGGAATTTTCGCCGGGAGTTGGTGGGCATATTTGCGGGGATTGGGTTGGCGTTGGTAATCGGCGCGTTGATCCCGGCTATTCGTGAAAATTACAGCCTGGGATTGGTGATTCTGTGGGGTGGGGCGTTGGGGGGTGTCGTAATGAGCCTGGAACAGTTTGAACGCGCGGGCGCGGCGTTGACGAAGAAAGAAAACCGGCCACTCAATTATGCAGTAGGGTTAGGAATCCCCATTGTGATTTTGGTTCTGATCTTTGCTGTAAATTGAGTTAGGTAGCATTGGGGGATGTTTTATTCGGCTTTTACCACACCCGCTCTAACTCCGGGTTTTCCACCCGCTTTCGCCCAATCTTTGCCATATCCACCCATTCACCATGCACCTTCACTCGCACCACATCTGACGTGAAGTCGGTCACGGTCGGGCCGTGGTTGTCGAACAGGGACGAACCGACCGCATAGAAATCTACGGGGACTTGCAACTTTTCAAACCGGCGAATTTTTTCAGCATTGAAGCCACCTGAAACGACAATCCGTACCGAGCGGCAAAATTTCTGCGCGCGTTCTCGCCATGCGGGGGAAATATCCCACCGTTCCCAGGCCGCGTCCAGGGCTTGCCGGACGTTGAATACCAGCCGGGGTGTCACACCAAGATCGAGTGCTGGTTCGCCCAGCGGAGGCACACACACATCCCGCAGACTGCCGCTCGTGTCCAGCCGCACGCCGTACAAGCGGTATTTTTGGGCTTCTGTTTCATCGCCTGCATCCATCAATTCACGGTAGCAGGCGAACATGGCGTCACAAACTGCTAAGGAATCGGCCACGCTGTCGTTGTTGAAATCCACCAGGGCAATACGAGGAACTTCCGGGGGCAGGGTGGCAGCAAAGGCGCGCATGATTTCTGCTGTGTCTCCTAAGAAACAGGCAATGGCAGCATGGGCAACCGTACCGCCACCCGCACCACCCCACCAGTCACCTTGCGCGTCGGTAGAAATGAATGGGCCAAGCCGGTGGGCGTAATCCCGGTTGAAGCGTTGAATGGCGATGTCATAGGCGTACCCATCCGCGGCCTGGACTTCGTGCAGGTCGAACCGGGCCGGGAAGAACAGGACAGGTTTGCCCCGCGCGGCGATCAGGGTTTCATACACATTCGTGGCAACCCGGCTCGCGCGGGTGAGGATGCCCAGCGTGGGGGTTTCGGTCAAGGCGAAATCACGGTATCGTCCCCGAACGCGGATGACAGGCTGGACGCGGGTGGGATCGCCGTTGTATTGGACAAGGGTACCGTCGTGTACGGCCTCCACTTCCAACTGGGTATGTGTGTCCACGAACGTGTCGTCGTCGAAATAACCGGTGCAACAGCGGAGCATTTCCAGGGATTTATCCACCCCGACCACGACGGTTGTCCCTGGACGGCGCGTGAACCATTGCATTTCCACTTCCAGGTCGCCGGTGCAAATCCCCTCAGGGGAAATCCCCGGAGGCAGGTTGTGGCGAGTTCCTTGATAATGATAATTTTGGGTAGAGAGGGTAGTCAACATCCGGTTGATATTGGCAAAGTATTTGTCGGAATACCAGCCTTTCCGCATCCGTTCGATGTCAAGTTTGAAGGTGTCGTCGGTTAGACGTTTGTGGTTGAAGATGCTCATTTGGATTCCTGATTAATTTTTTGGTCGATTAGGTTAAAAAACTTATTAAAATTCTTTGCATCGGATGAACTAATCCAGGCGAAACTTCCTTTTGCAATGGAAAGACAGAGTTCGATGATTGTCCGCCCTTGCAGATAACGTTCAACATTATAATCATTGATATCGTGGAAGAAGGTTTGTGTTATCAGAATATGCCTTGTTATATCTCGAGGTTTATATTCTTCTTGAAAACCTTTGCGGACAGATTCCCAAATTTTCCTTAGTGCTCCATTCACTCCGTCAAGTGTTTTAATATCTAGTAATCTGTTACAACTGAATGGAGCTAAATGAGTGTTCTTTACTGGATTTTTTAGATTGATATGGTACATCCTTGAATCCGGATGTGCATCTTCCAAAATGTGGTTAAATTCAAAACTCTGCATCCCGAATCCGATAATTAAAAGAACAACTGGTTTTTCCGTCAACAAATATCTTAAAACTCGTTGTATATCAAAAGGCAAACCATAATAATCTTCCCTGGTAAACCGGAGAGTTGATTTGTACCCTGCAGTACCATGAGGTTTGATATAGAAAGGAAGTTCAGGATAGGTCTCTCGCAATTTCCCCTCATCAGGACAGTCTCCATCCGATAAGATGTGATAATACTCTTCTGGATCTAATTCATCTTCAATAGACTGATCGAGTAGCTCGTCGAAATTGAAGTTAATAATCGCATCTAAGAACCGGTGTTTTAGCATATGGGCGAGGATTTCATAACTGAGCACTGGCATAAAACGATGGCCGTACATTTTTTGAAGGTTATCACGTAACTTCTGAGCCTCAAAAACACTTGTGCTCAAAGCACGGAGATATGTTTCGAAAGCATCCCGATCTAATTTGTAGATCTGTGTAAGCCGCTCTAACTCGGCTTCCAATGCTTTACTGGGCATTGAAGCCTCATCCTTCAACTTTTTGAGGGCTTCATTGGCTAGAGGAAGTCCAGCGATTTTACTGGCTCCAGCTCCGACAATAGCTAATACACGGCGTTCAATTCGATCTTTAAGCACATCATCCTTGATCAATATATCCCATTCGGATTGTTCCAGCGAGTTCTTAAGGTGATTCTTTATAAGGCAACCCGCGATCTCGTTAATCAAATAATCAAGCTCTTTGTTTGAATTTTCAGATGGCATAATTTGAATCCTTTGTTCATCAGGCAATCGTAACCGTTCACTTGGTGAGGGGATTATCCAAAAAAATGGTGTCCGCAGGGGGTGTACACCCGAAAAATAAGTGTGCGTGGGGGTGTACACCCCCACGCACACTTATTTTTCGGAATTCACTCTGCTCAAGCTATTGTTGACGACAATAAAAATCGGCTAAATTGATCGTTGG
>DATDOR010000079.1:0-2135 GCA_035293165.1 Anaerolineales bacterium
GGAAAGTGTATGGCCGCCTCGTCAAAATTATCTCGCGTGGGCATGGCAAACCCGATTGGAAACTGGCCCAAAAACGGCTGGTAGATGTGCTGGTCAAAACCGTCGCCCTCACCCCCACCTGGCGCATCCGGCTTGGCCCCAGCATCCTGCACGCGATGGTCGCGTGGGGGTTCATGTACTACCTGCTTGTCAATATCGGGGACGTTTACCAGGGCTATTTTGGGGGGAAATTCCTGGGAGAGGGCATCACCGGAGACGTGTACCGCCTGGGAGCGGACATTCTGAGCGTCTCCGTTCTGGTTGGGATGGCCGCTCTCCTGATCCGGCGGGGGGTGTTCAGAGCACAGGAATTGACCACCCGCGAAAGCACCCTGCTCCACCCCAAAGCACGCATGGGCATCAAGCAAGATTCATTAATCGTTGGCCTGTTCATTCTATTCCATGTCGGTTTCCGGTTTTTGGGTTTGTCGTTTGAACTCGCGTTGGAAGGAAGGGATGCCTGGCAACCATTTGCCTCGGCGGTCAGTGGGCTATGGTCAGGCTGGAGCGAAGGAGCCTTGAACGCTGGCGTCCATGTTGGTTTTTGGATAGCCCTTGGCTTGATCCTTGCCTTCATCCCCTACTTTCCGTACAGCAAACATATCCATCTATTCTTCGCCCCTATCAATTTTCTCCTCAAACCCAAACGCCGTTCCCCCGGCGAGCTTTCCTATGTCAATTTTGAAGACGAATCCATTGAGCAGTTTGGCGCGACTCATCTGGAGGATTTGGGCTACGAACAACTCGTGGACGCTTACGCCTGCATCATGTGCAACCGTTGCCAGCAGGTCTGCCCGGCGTACAACACAGGCAAGGTGCTTTCTCCCGCCGCGTTGGAGATCAACAAACGTTATTTCCTCAACCAGGAAGGGACGCGGATCGCGAACGGGGAAACCAGCAGCCAGACTTTGCTCGACTTTGCCATCACAAAAGAAGCCGTTTGGGCGTGCACCGCGTGCGGCGCGTGTACGGACATCTGCCCGGTCGGGAACGAACCGATGCGGGACATTTTGGACATCCGCCGCGCCCTGGTCTTGATGGAAAACGAATTCCCGTCCCAATTCCAAAACGCCTACCGGGGTATGGAACGCAACGTCAACCCCTGGAACGTCTCCCCCGCCGAGCGGATGAAGTGGTCGGAAGGGTTGGAAGTGCCTACTTTTGAAGAGAACCCCGAAGCGGAAATCCTGTGGTGGGTGGGCTGCGCGGCCGCGACCGATTCGCGGGCGCAGAAAACCGCCCGCGCCTTTGCCGAAATTCTGAACAAAGCCGGAGTCAGCTTCGCCGTGTTGGGGGAGGGGGAACAATGCACGGGTGATTCCGCCCGGCGTTCGGGGGCGGAGCATATCTTCTTTGAACTGGCGACCGCAAATGTTGAAATTTTGAATGAAGTGACTGGCAACGGCAACCCCGCGGGCGGCAAGCGTCCGTTGCGTATCGTTGCCAATTGTCCCCACTGCCTCCACACGTTGACGAACGAATATCCTGCGTTTGGCGGCAATTACGAAGTCATCCACCACACGCAACTGATTAACGAACTGGTCGGGGCAGGCAAGTTGAAGGTGGACGCACAAAAGATGATGGAAAAAGTCACCTTCCACGACCCCTGCTACCTGGGACGGCAAAATGGGATTGTGGATGCGCCGCGCATCACCCTCGACACCATCGGCATGACCCGCGTCGAAATGCCCCGGCATGGAAAGCAATCATTCTGCTGCGGGGCGGGTGGTGCTCAAATCTGGAAGGAAGAGGAACACGGCTCGGCGGCGGTCAACGAGACGCGCTTTAAAGAAGCACAAGCCACTGGCGCAAACACACTCGCGGTTGGCTGTCCGTTCTGCATGACGATGATGACGGACGCAGCAAAAGGTGCAAATAGCGAGATGCAGGTAAAGGATGTGGCGGAATTGGTGTTGGAGGCGATGAAGTAAGTTTGGGACGCGGAGAGTTAGGTCCACCTGTGGGCGATCCAGCGAGATACCGGTTCCTGTTCAGCGGGAGGTGTTTGATTTTTATTATTGTTGGTCATGTGATTTCATCCTGGTACACAGAAAACACGGAAGATACAGACGGACACAGATAAATCTAAAATTCCT
>DATDOR010000080.1:0-7279 GCA_035293165.1 Anaerolineales bacterium
GTTTGGAGATTGGTTTCGAGGGTGGCGCGGTGGGAGAGGGAGGTTTCGAGATCGGAGATTTGAGATTGGAGTGAGGAGATTTCGGATTGTAAATTGATGATTTGAGATTTGAGATTTGAGATTTGAGATTGCTGTTGGAGAAGGTTGTCGCGTTCTTTTTGGAGGAGGGCGCGTTCTTTTTCGATTTCGGTGAGGGGGGCGGCGCGGCGGGTTTCGTGTTCACGGAAGCGGGCGGCGGTTTCGTCCCAGGTGGCGAGTTGGGTGCGGGCGTTCTGCCAGGATTGGTAGGCAGCCTGGATTTCAGGGGCGCGGGAAAGCGTTTGAGTGAGGGTTTGCTGTTCGGCGACGCGCTCCCCCTGCCGGGTCAGGAAGTCGTTCCGCCGTACCTGGGTTGCGGTTAATTGCCGGCGCAAGGTTTCGACAAGTTTACGCTGTTCAGCCAGGGTGGCGGAGATTTTTTTGGCATGTTCGACCACTTGCTCTTGAGCAGCGCGAATTTTGGCGAGGGTGTCGAGTTGGGTTTGCAATTCCGTGAGGCGGGTTTTGCGGGTGGCTTCATCGTCCAGTTCAGTGGTGATCTCGTGGAGGCGGCCATTGAGGTTTTCGATGTCGCTCTCGACGGTGCGGCGGCGTTCTGCTGTGTTTCTTCGGTAGGTTTCCCAGGTTTCGAGGCCGAGGATGCTGCTGAGGATACGTTTGCGGTCGGCGGGGCGCTGTTGGGTGAACTGGTCGGCTTTGCCCTGGAGGAAGAAGGCGGCGTTGATGAAGGTGTCGTAGTCGAGGCGGAGGGTTTCCTCGATGCGGGTTTGGGTTTCGCGGAGGGACCGTTCAGTCAGTGGCTTCCACTGGACAGGGGACGAGGCACGGGGGACGGGGTTGGCCGGTCCTCCGTCTTCGGTCTCCGGTCCTCTTTGCGCGATTTGAAATTCCAGCACAGTGCTCTTCCCCTTCGGGTTGGTTCGTTGGATACGGTAGCAGTTGCTCTCGTATTCGAATTCGAGGGTGACTTGGGCTTGTTTGACGTCGGGATGGGTGTTGATAAGGCTTTCGTCGGTTTTCCGGGCGCGGCCGAAGAGGGCGTAGGTGATGGCGTCGAGCAGGCTGGATTTGCCCGCGCCGTTGGTTCCGGCGATGCAGGCGAGGTCGAAGGTGGTGAAGTCAATAGTGACGGGGGCGCGGTAGGAGAGGAAGCCGCTGAGGGTGAGGGTGCGAAGAATCATAGGGGGAATTATATCCAGTGTTCAGTAATCGGTGGACGGTATTCAGTTTTTCGTTTTCCCACTGGTCAATGAAACCTGCTTACAGAACACTAAGCACTTCGTCTGCGTCCACTTTTCCCCAGTAGGAGCCCATGTCTTCGCTCATCTGGCGGGTGCGCCCAGGATGACGAATCTGAACGGTGAAATCAAGTGGGTTTTGGAGTTTCCCGTATTGATCGGGCATTATCACGATCCTTCTTTATTATTCACCGGATGTTTTTTTTACTCTCCCAAACCAGCTTGATATTGATATTTGCCCCTCCTCCAGCTTCGCCAATCATGGCGACTTCCAGCTTTCCATCGAAAGTCAAGCCAAACTCGACTTCAATCGAGGTCGGCGGTTTAGCTGAGAAACATCTTGAGTGAGTCGAGCGCTAGCTTGAGAGAGTCAAGCTGCGTCTCTTATAGAAGATTGTCTATCTAATGCGAGTTGACGGGCTGCTTGTGTAGCTTAATATGAATGTACCTCAAAATACGATTGCTTTCTTGAGTTTGGGTTAGAGTATAATACATCCAGGAGTTGTTATGTCTGCTATTGTCACTATTGAAATCCCGCGAGAAGTCTTATATTCAGCCAAAATGACGGCTGAGGAGTTACGCCAGGAATTGGCGGTTTTGCTGTTTCAGCAAGACAAGTTGTCGTTCGGAAAGGCACGGGAAATGGCTGGAAAAACCGTTTGGGATTTCTTGCAACTATTAGGCAGTAAAGGAATTTCTATTCACTACGACGTTGCCGAGTATGAAGAAGACCTGAAAACACTAAAAGATTTGGGGCGTGTATGAAAGTGGTGAGCAACGCCTCGCCATTGGTTAGTTTGTCACGCATTGGGAAATTAGAACTTCTTCACAAACTTTATAGCGAAATTTACATCCCGGATGCGGTGTGGCAAGAGGTCGTTCTTGATGGAGCCGGACAACCAGGTGCTGGTGAAGTTGGAACTGTCCAATGGATAAAAAAGCAAGCTGTTCAAAATGTCCAACTTGTTCAAGCCCTTAGACAAAACTTAGACGCCGGGGAGGCGGAAGCGATTGTTCTGGCTTTAGAGGTGAAGGCAGATTTGTTGGTTATGGATGAGCGATTGGGACGGGAAACGGCGCGCCATCTAGGTGTACGTTTTACAGGAGTGGTTGGTGCATTAGTGGAAGCTCGACAGAAAGAATATATTCAGGCGATCGCACCCCTCCTTGATGCGTTGCGATATTCGGCAAGTTTTCGGATTAGCGATCAACTCTATAACCATGTTTTGAAAAATCAGGGTGAAATATAACTAAAGACCCGGCCAATGCAGGCCGGGTCTCTCAATAGGCTATTCAATTGTTTGATCGACTAAGCTCGCAAAGTTCACTAAAGATTCTTCGTGCTACTTCGTGAACTTAGGGGTTAAAAACTTACGCCTGTGGCAATCCCATCCGCATCGCCACCTGATTTGCCTTCCTTGTAGCTTTTTCTTGCGCTTGCAAGCGATCAATCCGGCGCTGGAGATAGGGCATAAAGTGGCCTTTATAGCGCTGCCAGAGTTCGGGTCTGCGCCAGTCGTTGCCAGTCACGCGGCCGCGGCAGTTAGGCGCGCAGCATTCGCAGTCGAACTCATCATAAGGAGTGCTGTCGGCAGTTGCGTAATCGAAACTGATTTCCTCTCCGGGCTTGATGTTACGCAGGGCTACCAGGGTCAATTGTCCGACCAGTCCCGCATTCGGATTGCACGAATGATTGATGTAGTCCGCAGGTTCGTCGGGCAAGATCGACGCAAAAAACAGGTGATCCTCCACCTGTATCGTGTGGCGTCGATTCTCATCGGGAAGGTGCGAGAGTTGTTCGGCGTTGACGATAACACCGCTCCATACAGAGATCAACTCACCGGCTTTCACCGGTTCCACGGCAAACACACCGTGTTGTCCGTGCCAATCACGGACTTCCAATTTGGGGGAAAGGTAGGAATGGGGGCCAGGGAACATGGTTTCACCTCAAAAAAGAAGTTTCGCCGGACAAACGCCGTGCGATATAATTGGGCTAACAGGAATAAATTAGCCAAAAAAAGATAAGAAGGAGATGTACATCCCCTTCTTATCTTTTTTTGGAAATCTATTGTCATTTACCTGGCAGTAAGCAAATAAAAAAGTCTGTCGCGGGGACAGACTTTAGCGTCGGCTAAGAGATTTTGTAAGAAATCTCCGCTCTTGGTCAGCAGCCCAAACGGCTTAACAATTTCAGGCGACACTCACCGGCAATTTGACCGAAAAAAATGTCACCTGAGTTGTTATGCAATTTAGCGATTGCACATTGTTAGTTGGCAATCTATTGGGGCCGAATTATATGTTCAAACCCCTGTATGTAAAGGGTATTAGGTTAATGTTTAGGTTAAGATTTGTGTTCCAGGTGCGACGCACTTGAGTAAAGGCAAATTCTACCAATTTATACGTCAAGTGCGTCGCACCTAAAGACAATTATTTCCCCAACGCGTTCAACATCGCCTCAACACGGGTGAACTTCAACCGCGGACGGCCTACCTCCTGCCCGCGCTGGATTTCCATCTGGTCCAATTTCTGCCAATCGGCATAGGTCACGGACCTGGGTTGGCGGGCGGCCACCAACGCCTGGGCTTCTTCCACCCCGGGCCGGGTGGGAGCGAATGCGACCCCGGCAGCCGCATCCTCGAGCATACTGTTCACCGTCTCGACCGCGTCCGGTTTGTTTGTGCCGATCACGCCGCTCGGGCCGCGTTTGATCCAGCCGGCAGTGTATAAGCCGGGGACAGGCGCATTCGTTTGAGGATCGGTCACCCGTCCCAGTTGGTTCGGGATCACGCCCCACCGTTCGTGGAATGGAACATCCGGCAAGGGGACGCCGCGGTACCCAATCGAGCGAAATACCAGTCCGACCGGGAGTTCTTCATATTGCCCAGTTGCTTTCGGGCGCAAGGTTCCGACATCGGTGCGGTAGAGTTCGTTTTTAACCAGCTTCATGCAGGTTACTTGTCCATTTTCATTCCCACGTAGTTCGACAGGGGAAACCAGGAAGCGGAAAATCATCCGGCGGGATTTGCCTGTCCATTGATGCTGGGCATATTCCTGCAAAATTTCAACGTTCGTCTGGGTGGCACGGTCATGACTGGTCGCGAGATCGTGTTGACTCAACCCATCCAGTTCGGCTTCTTCAGGAGGAACCCATATATCGCAATCCTGGAGCTGTCCCATTTCGCGAATTTCCGGGTTTGTGAATGCCGCTTGCGCCGGGCCGCGCCGTCCAAGCACATACACTTCTTTGACCAGGCTGTTGCGGAGGGCTTCGAGGGCATAGTCGGCGATGTCCGTTTGGGTGAGTTCTTCGGGGGTGCGGCAAAGGATGCGGGCGACGTCCATAGCCACGTTACCGATGCCAACTACGGCGACGCGTTCCTGGCTGAGATCAAATTCCAGGTCGCGAAAATCGGGATGACCGTTGTACCAGGCGACAAATTCGGTCGCGGGGTGGCTACCCTTCAAATCTTCGCCAGGGATATTCATCGGCCGGTCGGTTTGTGCGCCGGTGGCAAAGAGCACCTGATGGTAATATTGCTTCAAATCTTCGAGTTTGACATCCGTACCGAATTCGACATTGCCATAAAATCGAAAATGGGGATCGGAGGCGGTACGGTCGTAGGCCTTGGTGACGGATTTGATTTTTTGATGGTCGGGGGCAACACCGCCACGCACCAGGCCAAACGGAGTCGGCAAGCGGTCGTACATATCCACTTCGACGGACAGGTTCGCGCGTTTGAGCAGGCTGTCTGCCGCGTAAAAAGCGGATGGGCCAGAGCCGATGATGGCGACGCGAAGTGGTTCTGCAAGGGTACCAATTTTTGACATGATGGCTTCCTTATTCTTCTGCGATGATCATGGTTTGCAGGGTGTAAACCTGGCCCTGGTAACTGTCGCGCTGCGCTTTGAGCACGTCACCAATGGTGACGATGCCCATCAGCTTGCCTTTTTCCACGACGGGCAGATGCCGGAATCGTTTTTCTGTCATCGTGTGAGCAACGGAATGTAGATCATCTTGCGGTGCGCCGATGATGACGTTTTTGGTCATTACATTGTGGACGGCGGTGGAAAAATCGGGATTTTCCGCCGCGACAAATCGGAGCACATCTCGTTCGGTCAAAACTCCAACAATTTTTCCGTTTTCGTCAAGAACCACCAGGCCGCCGATATTGTGCGAAACGAGCACTTGTAAGGCTTCGTGGATGGTTTGATCAGGCCGGATGGTAAATACCTGACCGCCCTTTTGTGCAAGAATATCACTGATTTTCATGGGGACCTCCGAAGGGGATAATTCGCCCAGAAAGGGCGTTCTTTTTTAACTTCACAACAGACAATATTGCGAAGATCGCCGTTCCTGGGTTCAGGGTTTAAGGATGCCTGAAAAGATGATTCAGCTCAAGGGACAATTGCCCTATGACACCGGGTACAGATGACCAGGATTCGAGACTTCAATCTAACACCAGCCGCGCTCGCTGGAAACGCGCCAGGCACGCGGCAAATAACCCAAGATCAAGCAGTGTCAACCCTCCTCCTACAGCAAGTAAGATACCATTCATATCCGCCCTGAACAGAGTTTTGACAATCTGCGCCTGCCATTCCGCGGGAAGGACCTGGATCCCAAAAATCGGGGTGAACAGGAGGGCCAGTTTTTGTTTCATCCCCCGGCTCCATTTGACGACCTGCTCCTTCCTCCGTTCCCATAACCCCAAGTGGGTGAGCAGGTCCTGGATACGGGCCTTTCGTTCGACCCTGGGTATGTGCCAGATGCGGGCATAAAATTCCAGGTTGTCTTCGGCGGTCATTCGTTCGTATAGCCCAGCGTGTTCGAGCAGGGCGCCTGTCCGGGTGCGAATCTCGTCACCCTGGGTGAGCGTGTCAAACCCCAATACTTCAACCTTGCCGCTCGTTGGTTCAAGCAACCCCAGCAGCAGTCGGATCGTCGTCGTTTTCCCCGCTCCATTGGGGCCGAGAAAGCCAAAAATCACGCCGGGCGGGATTTCTAAATTCAAATCTTCGACGGCTGTGACGGTTTCAAACTGGCGGGTCAGATTTTTGGTACATACGATGAGTTGGAACATGCGATTCTTCCTTGCACAAGCATCCATCCTTTCAAATCACATTATACTCCCTCACCAACCGCCCCTCCTCAAACCGGGCTAGATCGAGCATTGAAACGTCTACCGTTTTTGCCGTACCATCCAGAATAATCTCACTCATCAGCACGCCCGAAACCGGCCCGTGCATAAACCCATGCCCGGAAAAACCACCTACGAGGTAAAACCCCTCGACAGGTGTCCGGCCAAAAATCGGGTGCGCGTCCGGCGTCACTTCATATAGCCCGGCCCAGTGCGATGCCAGCCCGGCCTTCTCCAACAATGGCAGGCGGGCAATGGCCGATTCCATTGCGGTTAGTTCCCAATCTGGGTCCACATTTTGGTCGAAACCAGGCAGTTCGTCCGGGTTGGAGCGCCCGGTTAATAACCCCTCTCCCTCGCGGTGGAAGTACAACGATTGGGGAAAATCAATCACAAATGGGAAACCCTTCGGAATGTCTGGTAGAGGAGTGGTGGTCAGCATTTGACGGCGGACGGGCGTGATTGGGATGCGGATTCCTGCCATCTCCCCGATGACTCCTGCCCACGGCCCTGCCGCGTTCACCACGATGGGGGCAGAAACCATCCCAGCAGAGGTATGCACACCGGTTACCTGATCATGCTCTATCTCGATCCTGGTGACTTCCACCCCGGTCAGAGCGGTGACTCCCAGGCGTGATCCCGCGCCGATATAGGCCATCACAACACTGTTCGGGTCGGCTAACCCATCTATCTTGTGATATGTTGCCCCAATCACATCATTCAGGTTCATCATCGGCAGCCTGCGCCGTACTTCGTCCCCATCCAGCCATTCAGACATCACCCCCAGTTTGTTTTGCAGCGCAATATTTCGTTTGAACACGGGGACATCTTCCTCCCGTGTAGTAAAGATCATATACCCGCATTTCC
>DATDOR010000081.1:0-12487 GCA_035293165.1 Anaerolineales bacterium
ACGTCAAGCAGAACAAGGGCAAATCCTGGTGATATTTTCTATTGCCGTCATCGCGTTTGTCGCCATTTTAGCGCTGGTCCTGGACGGCGGCCTTGCCTACGCCAGCCGCCGCGCCGCGCAGAATGCGGCAGATGCTGGCGCCCTCGCAGGGGCCAGGGTCTATTGCGTTACAGAAGATATCACTGAAGCTACCTATGTGGCCCGGGAGTATGCCATTACCCGGAATGAGGCCGCGGAAGCATACGTAACGTTCGATACGGAAAACAAAGTCACCACGGTGACGACCACTGTCCCATTGGAAACCTCCTTCGCTCACATATGGGGTTTTGGCGCCGTGGATGCCAGCGCGGTGGCGGCGGCAGGCTGTGTTTACCCGGGGACTGGGAATGGAGTCTTGCCGATTGCGTGGGCATGCCTGCCTCCTATTAATGAAAGTTTATCCGGCAGTGAAGATTGCCAGGAACAGATGATTACCGAGGATACATTGAACGAATATCTTACCGATCCCCCAATGCCAAAATGTGATCCGATTTGTCCAGAACTTTATATCTTGATGAACGATAATTCAACCCTGGATGACCAATGTTATGATCCAGATACGAATCCAATCGGGCCGATAGATTGTGATATAGACGACGATGGCGATAACGACGTCCTTGGCAATGGAGGCCGGAGCTGGCTCGATTTGAACGGATCTGGCGGGGGGGCTTCGGAATTAATTGATTGGATTGATGGGGGTTTTGATAGCGATATTTACACCCATATGTGGGTGCCTGAGCAGTCTGGCGTAAATACCAGCGTTTTCATGGCCGTTGATGACTATTTGGTTGGCCAGATTGCGGCAGTTCCTGTTTTTGATTCCATATGTGATAACCCTGATACCAACGCCGCGTGTGCAGGCTTGATTCACCCAGAAGATGTTCTTCTTCCTGGATCTGGAGATTTTTATCACATCATCGGTTTTGCTGCATTTTACATCACCTGTGTGGATACGGGGGGCGGCGGTACCGGTTGTCCTGGACACGATGCTGCTGTCGCAAACGATACGGATTTTGCGCACAACACGAAAACGATAGAAGGTTACTTCATCACGGGATTCGTATCAGGATTGGGTGGTGGATCATCGTCCGGCATAGACACAGGGGCTTATGCCTTGCTCCTGACAAAATAAAAGGTGAACCGATTCCCGGCTTTTTCATAATGTTTCCATATCGCTCCAGCTGATTCCGCGCATAGAGGTTTCTGTCAGCACAGGAAAAGGCTGGAGTGATTCATTATCAGGACTTGAAATCAAGGCGTGAACGTGCTATTCTTGTACTTAGTTGAGACCAGAATTAACAGGCCCCCGAATTTTGAAGGTGTGGGGGGACGTACATCCCCCCACACCTTCAAAATTCGGAATATTTTCCGCTAAAAAAGGAGAAAACCATTGAGCGAGCGAACTCGAACAGGAATCATCATTGCAATTGTGGGGGTCATTGTGATTGTGGCGGGCATCTTTGTCCTGTTGAATTTTGTCCGGCAGGCACTGGCCCCGCTTCCTGCCCCGACCCCAGTTCCCATCATTACAGAGAAAGTGATCGTCGTCACGCATGACATTGAAGGAGGAACCGTGCTGCGATCAGAAGATTTAACGGCCGTTGATGTTCCGGTCGAGCTGGTTCCACAAAATGCCTTGAGAAACACGGAAGGCGCCATTGGCCGTTTCACAAAGGTTCCGATGGTTTCTGGGGAAATCGTCATGTCCCACCACCTGGCAGACCCTACAAACGTCAGCCACGACCTCGCTTTCGTCATTGGGGAGGAACAGGTACTGATGGCCTTCCCTGCCAATGATTTAATGAGCAGCTTGAACGTCCTGCAACGGGGTGATATTGTGGATGTTTTGGTCACCATCCAGCAATCCGTACCCTCTCAAGATGTCTCTACAGGTGAAGAGACAGAAGAAACGCGCTCTTTTACCTTTGACGCCTTGCAACTGGTAGAGGTGACGGCCATGGTGGTTGAAGTCATCACCGAGAGAAGGTCAACCGGCCCAGCGCTTGGTGTTGAGGGAGAATTAACCACCCCGACTCCCCAACCTTCGGAAGTCCAGGTGAAAGCTTATTTGCTGGCGATTTCACCCCAGGATGCATTGGTTCTCAAAAATCTTGAGGATTCCGGCGCAATCTTCGACCTGGTACTGCGCTCTCCAACTTCTACCCAGCTATTTGAACTCGAACCGGTCTTGGAAGAGTATCTGATAGACCGTTACGGCTTGGAAATTACCCGGTGATGTAAATTTCAGGTAACTACTCGGCCGGGAAGGGGACTGGTCCATTTCCACTCCAGGCCAAGTAATTACAAGAATTAAGGAATAACCCTATGGCGATGACAGACGAACCTACCCGCATATTATTTATTGGCGCCTCAGACGCGACGCAACAGCAAATCCGCGCAGCTCTGAGTAACAACTCAGAATTTGAATTAATAGATATCTTGACCACGACAGAACGGCTCGCAAGGGAAATATTCAGCGCTGAACCGGAAATCGTTCTGGTTGACCACTCCGTTGAGAGCGGAGAAACCACGCAACTGGATATTATTGCGGAAATTTCTCAACAATTTTCCGAGGTTTCATCCATTGCTATCTTGCCGGGGGAGGATATTTCCGCGGTGCAAAAAGTATTGCTGGCGGGCGCCCGGGCCTTCATTATCCAGCCTTTTTCCCAAATCAACTTGTTGAGCACGCTGCGCCGGATACGTGAGCTGGCGGCGCGGCAAAAGCAAATTCGCCAGGCAGTCATCAGCGGCCCTACCGAAATGTCTAGCCAACCCCTGCGAGCAATTGCCGTTTACAGCCCACGAGGAGGCGTTGGATGTTCGACGATTGCCGCAAACCTTGCGTTATCCATCTATGAGGAAACCAATCAAAGAGTTCTTCTGATGGAGGGTAAATTATTTTTCGGCCACTTAGATGTTTTCCTCAACATCAACACACAGAACTCGATTGCTGATCTCATTGCCCACGCGAACAATTTAGATGAAAACTTGATCCGTGATGTCATCACCAGGCATGCCTCCGGGCTTCATGTACTTCTCGCGCCGAATGACATTCAAGTTGCCCAAGGGATCCGCGCAGATGATTTATACAATGTATTCATCGGCTTGCAGCGCATGTATGATTTTATCGTGATTGATACGGGGAGTTCTCTATCCGAAAACACGGTGACCCTGATGGATGCTGCTGACAAAATTCTCCTGGTCACTTCCCCAGAATTGGCTTCATTGCACGACGCAAGCCGGTTCATTCAATTCAGCCGGTCGTTAGCCTACCCGGCAGAGAAGCTGCTGGTTACCTTGAACCGTACCGGGTTGACGGGTGGTTTGCGGCCTCGAGATATAGAGAACGCATTGCACCATGAACTTTTCGCCCAAATTCCTGAGGATGGCCCCAGCGTTTTGCGAAGCTTAAATCGGGGCATCCCTTTGACCATTCGCGCCCCACGTAACCCTGTCAGCCGGGCGATCAAATCGTTGGCAAATTCGCTCATCAGACAGAATCCAGTGGAGGCAGGCCGGTCTTCTGCGGGTTCCGCCGCTGGCAAGCCTCAGCGAGAGACTGTTCTCGCCTCCAATTAAAAGGTCTCAGTAGATCGAAATGAAACGGTAGCCTAGGGCCTTGTGCCCATCGCCCACAAGGGGCTAGACTACTACATGATTGCGATCTACCGGGTCTCCATAGGACATTCTGGGTTTCCACGAACCAATGTAGAGAAAACAATGTCATCAAATTTTATTGTTCCTATCGCGCTCATCGTCATCTTGGGACTAGGCAGTGGTGTGGTCATTTTGGGTCTGGTGAATGCATTCGCAAACAGCGGTGACCTCGGAAACCGTATCCAAAACTTCGCTTATATCCCCGAGAGTACAACGCAAAGACCAGAACAACGCAGACGCGATCGCTTCCTGCGTCTGCGTTTACGCTTGAATCGAATGTTCTCGGCGCTTGCGTCCGATGATCTGAATTTGAAACTCTTAAGCGCCAACTGGGCTATCACACCCACAGAGTTTGTCATGATACGGGTAGGTCTTACCGTATTAAGTCTGACAATCGGCGGACTCGTTTTTCGTTCTATCCTCCCGGGTGTTGGCCTGGCGATTCTCGCTTATATCCTTGTAGGCATTTATTTACACAATAGTATTCGACAACGCCGTGCGAAATTTGAGCGACAACTCGTTGATGTGCTCGTACTGGCAACCGGAGCAGTCCGCGCGGGATATAGTTTTTTGCAGGCCCTGGACGTAGTGGTAAACGAAATGCAGGCTCCCGCCTCAGAAGAATTCAGGCGAGTCCGGCGCGAGGTAGGTTTAGGGTTGCCGCTAAGTGAAGCCCTTCAAAATATGACAGACCGTATGCAGAATGACGATTTGTATCTTGCAGTAACGGCGATCATCATCAACGCCCAGGTAGGTGGAAACCTAACGACAATGTTGGAAGCCGTAACGAAAACAATCCGGGAACGGATGCAATTGTTTAGCGAGATCAGATCGCTCACCTCACAACAGCGATACACCGCTTATATGCTTACCCTGTTACCCTTTATTGTCGGCGCCTTATTATTTATCATCAATCCAAAATACATGTCGCGGTTGACAGAAGTGATGTGTATTCCTATTGGAGCGATATTTAACGTCTTATTTGGTAACTTCATCATTCAAAGAATGATGAAATTCAAAGTGTAAGATTTCCACAGCCATTGGAAAAACCGAAAGAGTAAAGAACATCATGGAAATTCCCGTAGTTATCGTATCAGGATTAGGTTTGATTGGCATAGGAATGATTGTATTGTTTATTAGCATACGTTGGGCGAGAGCAGATGATGTATCCAATCGCTTAAGTACGTTCGTTTCTCAACCTGTTGCCCAAACCCGGCGGCGATCTCCTCTCCTTGAGTTTCGCGACCGAGAGTTGACAGGATCGTTAATTCGCCGCGTTTTACTCCCAAGATTACAAAATTTCATCCGATTGTTGGGACGTATGACGCCGGCCAGAACCATCAGTAATCTGGAACGGCAACTCCAGGCCGCGGATAACCCTTTTGGATTGGGCGCCAGAGAGTTTTATGGTCTTCGTGTTGGATTTACTTCCTTAGGCTTTGTGTTCATCTATTTGATATTGTTACGATTGGGCATCAATCAGTATGGGATCATCTTGAGCCTTCTTGCATTTTTGGTGATTTCCTATCTACCCAAATTATGGCTGCTGCAACGGATCAGAACACGTCAGGGGGATATTCGCACAGGTTTGCCAGATGCTCTGGATATGCTCAGTGTATGTGCCTCCGCTGGTTTGGGCTTTGATCAAGCTTTACAGCGGGTTAGTCTATATTGGCAAACGCCGGTAGGTATCGAATTTGCTCGAGTGGTGTCCGAAATGGAATTGGGGCTTTCTCGAAAGGACGCGCTGCATAGCCTTGCTGAAAGGCTGAATGTAACGGAATTGACAAGTTTTGTGTCTTTACTGATCCAATCTGAGCAGCTAGGAATGAGTATTGCCGATACCTTGCACGCCCAATCAGGGCAAATGCGTATAGAGCGACGTTTCAAAGCGCTGGAAGAAATTCGTAAAGTCCCCATCAAGATGCTGTTTCCAATGACCTTTCTCATTCTCCCTGCCATCTTTGCAATTATTTTAGGTCCAGCAGTTCCAGCCATGCTTGAATTTTTTAATAATTTTTAATGACCGGTTCATGATTGGATTTGAGGTGCATATGACGAACCAGACCCAGGATTTTTACTTCAACCATCCATTGTTCTATGAGGCAATGGGACATTTCCAAGTTGGTGCATGGGAAACTGGCCTGACCCAACTTGATGAGCTACGAAATCATTTTCCGCTTGATGATGCGCTGCGTTCCTTGCGCCAGGAAATGCAGCTCAAATCAAAAATAGATGAGTACGAAATCAGTGAAACGAAAATTGCACGAAAGCAGCTCATCAAAAATCTGGCTATTCGTACCGTTATAGCAATAACCGTTGTAGGCCTCATGATTTGGGGAGGGCTCTCGTATTCAACCTGGATTCAACAACAGTGGGATGTTGCGCGGCAGCGCGTCCAAAGTGAAGCCCTGGCCATTGACCTATCTATCCAATTTCGGAACGCGCAGAATCTATTGCTTGCAGGGCGACCAACCGAAGCTAAAGCTATTTTTGAGGAAATTGGAGAAGTTTCCCCTGATTTTCCTGAGCTTGAATATTTTCTCTCTGAGGCCGAAGCCATGATCCTCTTGAATGGGCAATATGATGAGGCAATGGTGTTACTTAATCAAGGAAATACGGAAGAGGCTTTGAGCATCTTCAAAGACATCGCGGCAGAAAAGCCTTTATATAAGGATGTCTCACTCCTAATCAATAACATCGAAAGGGGATATCTGCTTGATGGTATGGTGGCAGAGGCTGATGTGGCTTTTCAAGAAGAAAATTGGGAAGAGGCCATTTCGGCATATGAATCCATTCTCGCACTCAATCCCGCCGAGAACCTGGACGAAATTGAAGAGCACTTATTCCTGAGCTACATCTCTGCGGCAGAGACAAAACTTGATGATCCAGAAGGGACTATTGAAGCCTTGGAAACCGCAGAAGAGTACTTCAAAAAGGCATTGGTGCTGCGCCCCCAAAATGAAGAAGTTTTGGAGAAATGGGCTGAGGCACGGGAGACGATTAAAACACGCCTGATCAACAGCTATATAGAAGAGGCGCAGTTGCTTCTTTCTGGCCGGGAAGACTCTCTTGAAGCCCTGAGCGAATCGGTTGTTTATTTAGATAAAGCTTTGAAATTACAACCCGAAGACGAAAACCTACAGAAACAGGCCGACTTCGTGCAGAATTACCTGAAAGCCATTGACGCATATCGCAAAAACAATTGGGCAGCGGTTATTATCCTCCTAGAACCTGTTATCGAGGAAGACTTGGGGTTCGCAAATGGGACCGCACTACAAACGCTTTATGAAGCGTATATCGCTCGAGGGAATGATGCTATAGTCGGCGGTATATATGAAGTTGCGCTTGCTGATTATCAACGTGCGGCGGTCATTGCCCAACAAAGCACTGAATCCGCAATACTCGTTTTTGAAGCTCAAATCAAAGCGGCTCAGGCTCAAGGGTTACTATTTAATTATGAGGGTGCGGTTGCACTTTACCAATCCGCAGTAGAACTTCTCGCTCAGGAAACCAATTTATTGACACTTACATTAAAGGGCCTGCTTTCTGAAGCAGAATCTTATGCGGCGGAGGGGAACTTTCGTTCTGCTTACTTGAGTTACAAAGAAACTCTGGACGATAACCAATTTCTTTATGAGAACGCTGTCACTTATGTTGTGCAAGAAAACGAATACTTGACCATGATCGCCAATCGTTATAACACGACTGTCCAGGCTATCGTTCGGGCAAATGGGATTAAGGATCCCAATATAATTGTTACCGGACGGGAAATAATCATACCAACTTTGGACAAGTGAGACGTCCCCTCTGATTTCGTGTTGAGGAGTAAATTATGTTTACAAACCGGCCAGCGATGAATGCTCGTCCGAGCATCACCCCTGAGAATAGAAATGCAAATCAAGCCATAAAAGTTGAGAGTAGCTCCGGCGTCACCGGGGATGTTTACCATATCCGGGACCGTGTTCAGCGTAAGTTGTTGGCTGATACGGATGGAGATGTGAATCGGACACATCGCCCCCAAATGCAACAGATGATCGAAACGCTGTTCAACCAGGTGTTAGCGGAAGAAAACCTACTTTTTACACGGGCCAGTCGGGCATCCTTGTTGGAGTGGGTCATGTCCGATATTTTGGGGTATGGGCCTTTGGAAATTCTTCTTCAAGATCAAAGTATTACCGAGGTTATGGTGAATGGACATGAGAAGATTTATGTGGAAAGAAATGGAAGGATAGAAAAGTCCGATGTTGTCTTCGAAAACGAGGCGCACTTGATGCGAATTATTGATCGTATCGTGGCGCCTCTGGGCCGGAGGGTAGACGAGGCTTCGCCAATGGTAGATGCCAGGCTGCCCAATGGGTACCGGATTAACGCAACCATCCCTCCTCTTTCCCTGGAAGGCCCTATACTTACCATTCGCAAATTTGCACAAACCCCGTACACGGCTCAAGACCTGATCGCCAACCGGACAATGAATCCACAATTAGTAGCCTTTGTCAAGGCTTGTGTTGAAGCTCGCGTCAACATTGTTGTATCTGGGGGAACGGGAACTGGAAAAACTACTTTGCTAAACGTTTTATCTAGTTTTATTCCTGGAACTGAACGATTAATTACTATCGAAGATACTGCAGAACTTCAACTAAAACAAGAACATGTTGTCCGGTTGGAAAAACGCCCACCGAATATAGAAGGAAAAGGGGAAGTAGGAATCCGGCAATTGGTGATTAATGCCCTTCGTATGCGCCCAGACCGAATTATCGTTGGAGAGTGTCGCGGAGGGGAGGCCTTAGACATGCTTCAAGCGATGAACACCGGCCATGATGGTTCCTTGACAACTGTACACTCCAACAGCCCACGGGACACACTCAGGCGCATTGAGACCATGGTATTGATGGCCGGAATGGAGCTTCCACTCCGTGCAATTCGGGAACAAGTAGCCTCTGCGATTGATCTCGTTGTTCACGTTGACCGCCTGCGGGATGGCACCCGTAAAGTTACCCAGGTAACTGAAGTGCAAGGAATGGAAGGCGACAGCATTGTCCTTCAAGACATTTTTGTTTTCGAGCAGACAGGCGTGCAAAATGGTCGGGTTGTCGGAATGCTCAAATCAACCGGCCTGCGACCAAGATTTTATGAAAAATTTGCGATGAATGGAATTGAGCTTCCAGCTGGTGTTTTCGAAACCTCAGAACACTAATCAATCTCCAGCCTGAGAACTCGAAGGAATGAAAATCAATCGTCGTGAATTTCTAAAACTGGCAGGAATTAATGTTGCTGCTCTGTTAATTCCTCCTTATAAACCCAGTTTTGGATTCAAACCCTTAAGTTGGCCTTCTCTATCCCTTGAAAATCTGTCTCCCAGGGTAAAAATGATCCTTGAGCGAGTTCCCAAAACAACCATTGATGATTCCGGATATCTCAATTTTTTCGATGGGAATGGTTTTTGGCAAAGCAAAGCTCCTTTATTGCGCACATACTGGAATTTGGAGCGTAATAGGCCGATAGATAGACTTGAAGACAACGCTCCCTGGGGAATTGTCGTGCATTGGTATGGAGATAAAGACAACTTCGATAAAACAGCCGAAGGTTATTTACGCGGATTCGATAGCATAAGATTGGTAGACGATTACTACACTCGTACAAGCGCACATTTTCTCGTCGCGGATGGCACACCAATCTCTGAAATCGGAACCGGAAATGTTTCCGGAATCCTTCAAACGCAAGCTCCTGACATTGACGGAACACCCTTTCTTGCTTCTCACTTGCAAGGGATAGATTATCAGGCACACCGCGAGCGCAAACAGTATTTTGTTCGTGCTTTATACCAACTCAGTTATGAGGAACCAACCATTCACTCCATATTGCAGGACTTTTTTGACGGGCCTTTTGTTGACCCAAATCTACGCACGATTGCAATTGAGCTAACTGGCTATGGATTCGAAAACCCGGAAAATTTTCCGTCAGATCAACAAATCGCCAATGTGATATCCGTTATTTGGGCAGTTATGAAGCGTTATAACATTTCCGCGATGAATATCTTGGGCCATCATGAAATTCAACTCGGAAAAGCGGATCCCGGTAAAAAGTTTCTATCTCTGATCCGATTCCTGATAGGTATGAAAGCCCTCATCGAACATGATGAAAAGATGCAGTATTTAGTTTTTGGGCAGTTTTTCGGGCAAGAAAATAATCCACAGCAGGCGGTTCAAAAATACTTCAAATTTATTCGGGATTATCTCATGTTAGTTGGTCGCCCCCAGCAAGTATACGAATGGGAGGCCCTTTGCAGTTACTGGTTTGTTTATGATACGATTGCTAATCATATTCACTCATCTTCTGTGCCACTCGCTGAAACATTCATACCTCCACTAGGTGGATCAACCTATCAGGTAGGAAATAAATTTCTTATTCCCGAAAATCACGAGGGGGTTGATTTACACTTCGATTTAAACGATAACAATATTAATAAGCTTTCTTTGGCGCCTGTGCAATTAATTGCTCGCGGAAAATGTGTCTACGCAGGAGACTGTGCGGGTCTTCACCCCGGAAAACTTGCCATGTTTCGTCATCGCCAACCAGATGGTGCTGAAGTCGTGACAGTTTTTGGCCACTTAAAAGAACTCGGCGCCTTAAAAATTGGAGACTTCTACCCGCAAGGGTATCCGATTGGCAATATCGAGAGTCATAAAAACCATCCAGCTTTTCTCCATTTCGCAATTGCATATGGAGCTACGTGGGATCTCGATCTCCATAAAAACCCAAATATTCCCCCCAATGCAGGTTTTACCTGGATACAAGAACGTTATTTAGAGCCTTATAAATTCCTCCATGGTTATAATCACCTTAATCCTAACCAACAGGAAAATCGTTTCGAATTCGAGTAGTTCCAATGTAACCGTTCAGTTCTCCCACCTGAAGGGGGTAAGAACCTGAAAAAATGGTGTCCGCAGGGGGTGTACACCCCCTGCGGACACCATTTTTTCGGATAATCCCCTCACCAAGTGAACGGTTACGTTCCAATTAAAGGGCCTACCGTAATTAACGGGGTGGGAGAGTTTCCCGCTAAAAACGGAAGAGCCCAATTGAATTAAGGAAAATCCGCGATGATAAACCACACTAAATTAGACGAAGATCATATCGTGAAAGAAACCCTTCAACGAATGGCCCAGATTGCAGAATTTCATCACCCCGGGATCCAAGCGCACCTGGAACGCATTCGTGGATACGCTTTGATACTCTCGGAAAACATTGGCCTCTCCCTCGAAGAAGCACTACAGATTTCAATCGCGAGCATGTTACATGATATCGGGATGGTGGGGATTCCCGATGCGGTCATCGCGAAAACCGGTGAATTGTCACATGACGAATGGGAACTCGTTAAGCAACATCCGATCATTGGCGCTGAAATTTTAGGGAACATCGCTCACCCTATCTTGCAAATTGGGGAAATGGTAGCGCTGACGCATCATGAGAGATGGGATGGTTCAGGTTATCCGAGAGGTTTAAAGGGTGAGGACATCCCGTTAGGTGGGCGCATTTGTGGTCTCGCAGATGTATTTGATGCTATCACCTCTGACCGGCCTTATCGGGATCGTGTTCCGGTTGAAACTGCTTTAGAGTTAATAAAGGAATCAAGCGGACTCTTCTTTGACCCCCAACTCGTTGAGGTTTTTGAGAGGAAATTTGACGAAATTCTAAAAGTCCGCAGCGAAAATATCTGACACGTCTTCGGAAGGCGGGTGCTCCAAAATCATAAAGAAGATACAATACGGCCTTGATGAACAAAGAAACTTTTCTTCGTTCCTGTCCCAAACTGGCCGCATTTTTCGGGGGCATCGTATACCTCGCGCAATCCTGGTATTACACACACTGGCTGGACTCGGTATTAGATGAGGGGGCTTATTTGCTCAAGGGCTTCCTGTTTGTCCAAGGTGTGTATACGCCCTTTCAAGATTACGGCCCGCTGACCAATCACATGCCCCTGTCTTTCCTGATTCACGGGGTGGTGCAAGCTTTATTTGGCCCTGGACTGCGGCCCGCCCGGTATTTTGTCATCCTCATCGGTTTGCTGATTCTGGCGGGATTGTGGGCGCTCATTCGCCGGTTTCGGGGAGATTGGTGGGCGGCGGCAGCGGTGTGGGTGATTGCGATCAACCCGGCAATGATCAAAATGTACAGCGTGGCGACCTCCCAGGTGCTCATCGCTTGTATGCTGGTATGGGTCCTTGTACTGGTCTTGGGGGAAGATCGAAAACTCTGGCAGTTGATCGTTGGGACAGTTCTGGCAGGGGTGATCATCATGACGAGGATCAACCTGGCGCCCGTACTTCCTTTCGTTCTCCTCTATATTTTTTGGCAGCACGGAAAGCGCGCGGCAGTTTGGGCAACCGTTGCTGGAGTGGGTGTGGTCACCGTTGGGCACGCATTTTTCTGGCCCGGAATCCTCAAAATCTGGACGTATTGGCTCCCCGAATCCCTGACGCCTTTCCTCGATCCCTGGCGTGAGCCGGATGCTGTCCGGTACTGGGACCCGCATCTCGATTTTTACAGCCGGGCGCTCAGTTTCTTTCACGGGTTCCGGTTCCACTTTGTGGCGCTGATGACCGCCGCGCTCACCTGGCTGTTCTGGCCCAAACGTTCCGCCTGGAGAAATCAGGACGATTTTCGCATCGTCGTCATCTTATCCGGTTTGCTGCTGGTCTTGGGGGGGATGCACGCTTACGCCTCTCTAGGGCTGAATTACTGTGTCTTTTGTTTCCCCATTTACCTGTCATTTTTCGACATCCTG
>DATDOR010000082.1:0-3446 GCA_035293165.1 Anaerolineales bacterium
GGGGCAGTGGTGATCGTCCGAGTAGGATCAGGGTGGGGCGGTAGCGTTCTGCCAGTTCTTTGGCGATCTCAGCGGTGATACCTCTGGCTCCTCCGGTCAGTAATATGACGGAATTTTCGTCCAGGTTGAGCGATTCAGCACGTTTTGTGAGGGGGGACAGATTGACAATGACTGTTTTGCGCGCCTCGCCATCATAACCAACTTCAACCAATCCATCACCAGCCGTCAATTCCTTGAGAATGGCTTCTGCGACGAAATCTGGGGGAATGTTCTTGGGCGATTTGCCGTTTAGTTGGTTGAAATCTATGGCTCGGACACGCACCGAGGGCAGTTCATGGGCTATCGTCTTCAACATGCCGACAAGCCCGCCATCCCCAGGAATAAACGCTGGCGTGTCATTTCCGGCAAACATGCCTCCTTGCTCGGTGACAATCAATACACAAGCCTCACCGGTTTCGGCGGTGGAAATGAGGTCATCGTGGATGCCACGAACCAGGTTGAAGAAACTCATCACGTTGGATTGAAAATAATCCTTCCAGCCATCTAGTGCGATTCTGTCCATCTCCGGGCGAGAACGCAGCGGCGCGAGGTGGATCAACGCGCCGATTTGTCCAATACGTCGCACATCGTCCAAAAACACCTGGGTCGTTGCCGGATTGGAGAAATCGGCAGCGATTGAATTCCCATTACCCGACGGGGTTGTCGTAGCGATGACGACTTTGTGTCCGCGTTCGGTGAGCAGGCCAGCCAGGGCGCGGCTGATTCCCAGTCCGTCATCGGTGATGAGCATGACCCTATCTTTGGGGAGGGGAACCGTTGAGCCATTGAGGGGGAGGTCTTCGATGGAGAGGGTGAAACGGGAGATGTTGGTTGATGGGGTGATTGGTTGACTGGTGACGGGTTGACCGGTTGGCTGCGGGATTGGTGAATTGGAAGGGGTGGATAGGCGGGTGGAAATCCATTCGCTGATGGCGCGGATGGTTTTTTGGGTCTGCAAATGTTCCAGGCCGTCGTCGGCCAGTAAGGTTTGCAGCCAGGGATGGCGTTCCTGGAAAACACTGAGGATTTCCACGCGCTTGATGGAGTCGATACCCAGGTCGCCTTCCAGGTTGGCGTCGAGGTCGAGCATTTCGACCGGGTAGCCGGTGCGTTCGCTGATCAGGGTTAAAAGTTCGGCGGTGATTTTTTCGGTCGGCCAATTCGATCCATCGTCGGGCAGAACGGGCGTGGACGCTGTTTCGAACGCGGTAGGATCATGTTCAGGCAGCACTGTCCCTGCCAGGGGTGGGGACGGAATCCCCTGGCCGGGCGCGGGGGTGGGCGTGGTAATCGGGAGATTTTGCCCTGTTTGAGCCAGTGGCGGGATCGTATTTTCCGGGGCAGTTCCTAAATACGCCAGCATGATGCTCTTTTGCGTTTCGAGGAACTGGCTCATCACTTGCTGGTATTGCATCAGCACCTGGCCGACTTCGTCCGCAGGTGGGAGGTCGCTGGGGGAGAGTGTCGGAGGAGTGGGTTGGGCAGCACGCATAGGGGGTTGGATATTCTCCGGGAGGGTAGGGGTTTCGCCTGCCAATTTTACCCGCAAAAGGGTTACTGGCTCTGGGTGGGATTCTTTCGTTTGCCAGGGTACGGCTTTTCCACCACTGACTAGCCAGGTCGTCGGGCCATAGGTTTGTTCAGGTGATGGGTAGGGTTTCTCAAAGTTTATCCGGGTTGCGGCACGGCCCTCGAACAGGGAGGCAAGGTTGACGGGGATGCCCGCCGCGGTCAGTTGGCCGACTGCTTTGAGCCACGCCATCAGGCCGAACCGCCCCGGCTGGTCTACAGAAACCGCGAGGTGAGGCCGGTCGCCCAGAATTTGTTTGACCAACCCGGTCAGCACGGCGCGCGGGCCGGTTTCGACGAAGATGCGGATGCCTGCCGCGTACATGGCTTCGATCTCTTTTTGGAACAACACCGGGCGAGCGAGATGTTCGGAGAGCAACTGGCGGATGGCTTCGGGTTCGTACGGGTAGGGTTTGCCGGTCGTGTTGGAAAAGACCTGTTTTTGCGGCGGGTTGAAGCGGACGGTTTGGAGAAAGTCTGCCAACCGCTCCCCGGCGGGCGCGACGAGGGGGGAGTGGAACGCACAGGCCACCGGCAGCAGTTGTGCTTGCATCCCCATCGCCTGCACATCATCGACGGCCTTTTCCACGGAACGATTGGAGCCTGAGATGACGGTTTGGTTGGGAGCATTGAGATTGGCAAGGGTGATGCCATCCCTTGAACCGAGGAGAGCGGCAGCGGTTTCCGGGCTGGTGGAAATAGCGGCCATTGTGCCTGCTTCGGGGCCTGCGGCTTCAGCCATCATACGGCCTCGGGCTTCGGAAATGGCGAACAGACTGGCTTCGTCAATCACACCTGCTTCGTGCAAGGCGACGATTTCACCGTAACTGTGTCCGGCAACAGCAGCGGGGTGGACGTCCATGTCTTTCAGTAAGCGACTCAAGGCCAGATCCGTCGCGCCCAGTGCGGGTTGGGCAATTTGCGTGGCCGTCAATGCTTGTTTTTGGGTACGGCGTTCTTCTTCTGTGAAGGCAGGGGGCGGGAAAATGTAATCAGTCAGCCCTGGAATATGGTCCTGGAGCAGGGTGTTTGCTTGTTCAAACGTGGCGCGGAGTTGGGGGAAATATAGCGCCAGTTCCCGCGCCATGTTGGGGTATTGTGACCCCTGTCCGGGAAAGAGAAACGCAATCTGTGCAGGATCAGCGGAGGGGTTTTTGGCGTAAAACACGCCTTGTGCGTCCTCGAAGTTTTCCACTTGCGTTCGGAGAGGGACTTCGGCCAGGCGGATTTTACGCGTCAAGTCTTCGATGGCGTTGGCGACGATGGCGAGGATAGGGCCGGATTTGCTGTCTTGAAAATCTTTGTACAGTGAAAATGCAAGATCACGAAGCGGGGGGGTGTTGGCCGCTGTGATGGTTGCCAGCCACTCTTTATAACTGACCAGTTGCCGCGACAACACTTCGGGATCACTTGCGCGCCAGAGAAATAATTCGGCAGGCCAGTGCTGGCGAACGGGTTTCGCAGGGAGAAAATCGCCCTGGTATTCTTCCAGCACCGTATGGAAATTGACGCCGCCAAACCCAAATGCGCTGACCCCTGCCCGTCGGGGAACGTTACCGGTGGTCATCCAGGGACGGGCTTCGCCGTTCACATAAATCTGGCTCTCGTCGAGGTTGAGTTTGGGGTTCAGTTGGTCTACCAGCGTGGGGGGGAGAATTTTGTGGTACAGACCGAGCGCGACTTTGATCATGCCCGCCAAACCCGCCGTGCTTTTCGTGTGGCCGATCATGGATTTCACCGAACCGATGGCGATGGATTTGTTTGCGGAATTCGCAAGCAGCAAATGGCCCAGAGATTCCACTTCGACGGAATCACCCACGCGGGTTCCGGTTCCGTGC
>DATDOR010000083.1:0-5209 GCA_035293165.1 Anaerolineales bacterium
GTTGGCAATATGGGTTTGCATGGGTAACTCCGTTCGTTTCCTGTTTTGAGTTTCGAGGGCGGCCAGGAGGGTGTGGACCTGGCGGTCGTTGATCTCGCGCGCGGGCCAGCGGGCTTGCAGGGACTCGGCGAGGTGGGTTTCAAATTTGTCGGGGTTCTGGTTATTCATGGGTTTCCTCGGTGAGTCGGGCCTGCAGGCGGGCGCGGGCGTGGTGGAGGCGGGAGTGGACCGTGCCTTCGGGGAGGCCGAGGGCGGCGGCGATTTCCGGGATGGGGAGTTCGTGGACGTAGCGCATGAGGACCGGGAGGCGGTGCTTTTCGTCGAGGGAGTCTACAGCAGCCCAGAGGTGGCGGTGGGTGTCGGATTCTAAAGTGGAGTCTTCGGGGGAAGGGGGATTATTTTTGATTGCAGATTGCTGATTGCTGATTAGTTTCTGAAGGCGCCGGTGGGTTTTGCGTTTGCGGAGGCGAGCGCGGCATTGGTTGACAGCAATGGTGGTGAGCCAGGTTTTGAGGCTGGCGTTGCCGCGAAAGTCAGGCAGGGCGCGGCTGGCGGCGAGAAAGGTGTCTTGCGCAGCGTCTTCGGCTTCGGCCTGGGCATTTACGGCGGCGTCCGGACTGCCATCGTCGAGGATGGTGAGGGCGAGGCGTTGGATGTAGGAGTAGTGGTCACGGATGAGGGTTTCGAGGGTGGGGAGGCACGTTTCCTGTCCGTGAAGGGATAGGGGGGAGGTTTCGACGTGCGTGGTCATATGTGGGCCGCGAGAGGGGTTTTGTGTTGACATGTCGGTAGATTAGACGCGGGTGGGGGGGAAAGACTTCATTCCGTATTTTTTCGATGACGAATAACACGACCGCAACGGCGAGAATCAAAAGGGTAAGGGTAATTTCCGGGGACATCATCCAAAAGCTCGATAGGATTATAATGAAAATTGGGATGAGATTAGATGAATGTCGCCCGCCTCTTGTTATAATGTTCATTGAGATGAACCCACAAACCAATCATTCTGGCTTAGAAAGTTGCTTGCATTACCTGCCACTTACCGGCTGCCTCCGCCTTGCCGGTCCCGACCGTGCCACCTTCCTCCAACGGCAGACAACTAATGACGTGACGCTGCTCACCCCTAACCGCGCTGTCACTACTGTCCTTACCAGCCCCTCTGGCCGTATTCTGGATGTGCTACAACTCTTTGAAGACGGCGAGACGATTGGCATCGTGACCCTCCCCGATCATGCCGAAACCACCTACACCCGCCTCCGCCGCCGCATCTTCTTCAACGACAACGTGACGCTCGCAAACGCCAGTGCGGAAACCCACATCTTCGACCTGGAAGGCGAAAAAGCCGGGGACTGGCTGCTCGAACAAGGAGTCGAACCCCCGCCTCTCGACGGAGTGGTGACCGGAACTCTGGCCGATGCCCCCGTCCGTGTGATCGGGCAACCCGGTCTGGCAGGGATCGGCTACCGCGTCCTATCCGGGGCACCGTTGCTCGAACTACTGGTCCAAGCAGGCATCCCCGCTCTCACCTCCGAAGAACACGATATCCTCCGCGTCGAAGCAGGCATCCCCGCCGCCGGCTACGAGCTAACCGAAGATTACACCCCGCACGAAACAAACCTCGCTGCCTGGATCAGTGAGACGAAAGGCTGCTTTACCGGCCAGGAAGTCCTTGCCCGTCAAGTGACCTACGACAAAATCACCCGGCACATGGCAGGGCTGAAACTGGATGTGCCCGTCCAACCTGGTGCGAAAGTTCTCGCCGAAGACAAACCCATCGGAACGATCACCTCAGCGGTCAATTCCCCGCGTCTCGGCCCGATTGCGCTTGCTATCCTCAAACGCCCGCATCATGAACCCGGGACACAAGTTGCAGTCGAAAACGAAACTGGCATGACAAATGCCACCATCACCGCACTCCCCTTCCCCAAATAATCTGGTTCTGCACACCCTGTTTGTCTGCTACCATTTCTAGTAATTTCCCGTAAACATAAGTAACAAGCTCTTTGGGATGTGGCATCGTTAATGCCAGATTTGGGGGTGTGGGTGGCCACCCACACCCCCAAATCTGGAAACCTCCCCGTTGATTCCTAAAGAACGATGTAGCACATGTGCTTAATCATTTGGAGGCAGATATGTTCGGCAGACGATTTCATAGAAAACCCTATCGCAGAAAAACCTTTTTCCCCTTTTGGATTTTCTTTGTCATTCTTTTCTTTGGCTTTGCAGGAAAATCCGGTATATGGGCCTTTATGCTCCCATTTTTCCTCATTTGGATGTTGGGGTCCATGGCATGGGGCTTATCATCCGGTGCACGCCAGTGGGAGGATCAGCGCAAATGGAAACAGGCGCGCCTGGAACCCCGCGACATCCCCACACAATGGCAAACGCCTCCTCAGTCCAAACCCAGCCCGTCCCAACCACCGGCAAAAGTCACGACGGTTGGGCAACCCCTCCGCAGCATGGCCGGATTACCCACAACCTGCGCGGCTTGTGGCGGTCCGGTTAACGCAACGACTGTCGAGTGGCGTGCCGGCAACCAACCTCACTGTGGTTACTGCGGTACAAATCTCAAGTAAAATCATTTGATGCAAAGAAGCAACCTCCAAACCGGCATCTGGCTGATTGGCATTGGCATCCTGGCTCTTACGGGATTCTGGTGGCCGGGGATCATGTTTGTCATCGGAATCAGCGCGCTGGCAAACGGTTCAATTCAAGGGGCGATTTGGCTGTTTGGGATTGGTATCCTGGCGTGGTTCGATTTCTGGTGGCCAGGCATTCTCTTCCTGGTTGGGATCGGAATCATCGCCGGGAGTCTTCGTCCCTTTCGGGAACAGCAACCCACCCCGGTTGGAGATGGAGAGGTTCCCGACGAAATTTTCCCTGAATCTCCCGTGAGTTCCGACGAATTCCCGGAAGAATCTTTCGATAATCCCCCTATCTCCACTGCACCGCCTCCCGTTGTCTCCTCATCCCGCTCCTGGCTTCCCGCTCGCTGCCCGGCATGTGGCGCACCCATCACAACGGACGAAGTCATCTGGCTTGGGGCTGATCGTGCCGAGTGCCCATACTGCCACACCCACTTGCAACCCACCGGCAAGACTTCCGAAGTTTGAACGCCCGGTATTTCAGGAGGGTCAGCCCGTAAACTTCGGGAATCTCCGCGCGTTGCCCGCAATGGAATAAACGGCACATCCTGCGATATAATCGCAGGCATGTCGCCCATACTCCGCGCACATTCATTGGAATTCCTCAGCAACAGTGCTGCACAAACCCGTCGCGCCGGAATGCGCCTGGGTGAATTGCTCCGCTTGGGTGACCTGGTCTGTTTGACCGGCGACCTGGGTTCGGGCAAAACGACGTTGACGCAAGGCATCGCGGCTGGATGGGGATCACCCGACCAAGTTTCCAGTCCTACATTTGTCCTCGTCAACGTGTACCGGAAACCCAATGGTGGCGGTCTTTATCATCTGGATGCCTACCGACTCTCCGGCCCCGCCGAAGCTGGTGACCTCGACCTGGATACCATGCTGGGTACCGGCCCGATGGTCGTCGAATGGGCTGACCGGATTTTGTCCGCCCTCCCTGAGGAACATCTCCTCATTGCATGTCAATGGAAAGATGACGAACGCCGTTCCATGATCTTCGCTGCCCAGGGCGAGCGCTACAAAAACCTCCTGGAATCCTTCCGCCAACGCGTCTATGCTGTTTAGCTGACTGGTAACTGGTTGACTGGTTAACCAGTTACCAGTTCACCAATCACAGTTCATCATGTTACTCGCCCTCGACACTTCCACCCGCCGCATGGGTGTTGCTCTATACGACGGTACGCAAGTCGTCCACGAGATGACCTGGGCCAGCAATTTTCACCACACTGTCGAACTTGCCCCCGCGGTTGACCTTGCCCTGTCCCGTGCGGGGGTGGGCAGTGACGCCCTGACCGCTATCGCCATCGCGCGTGGGCCTGGTTCCTTCACGAGTCTGCGAACCGGCCTTGCGCTGGCAAAAGGGTTGGCTTTAGCCCAAAATCTACCGCTTATTGGCATTCCCAGTTTTGATTTTCTCGCCGCAGCCCAACCGGTCAGCGATCTGCCCATGGCCGCTATCTTGGAGGCCGGGCGCAAACGGATGGCAGTCGGCTGGTATAAAGCCGAAAAAGATCAATGGCAGCCTGCTAGAGGACTGGAATTACACACCGCACAAAGCCTGTTCGATTGCATCACCAAACCAACGTTCGTCTGTGGGGAATTAAACGCCGATACTCGCGCGCTGCTCAAACGCAAACGGAAAACTATCATCCTGGCTTCTCCCGCCCAATCCCAACGCCGCCCCGGTTTCCTCGCGGAACTGGCCTGGGAACGCTGGCAAGCTGGACAAACGGATGATCCAGTCACGCTCTCCCCGATCTATCTCTCTCAAGACAAACTGGAATGAAGAGAACCCTTGTCACGGTCCGCTGCATGGAAACGCATGACCTGGAAGCTGTCGCCGAACTTGACCGGATTTCATTTGCCTTCCCCTGGTCTATAGCCAGTTACCGGTACGAACTGCTGGAAAACCATCACGCGCTCCTGTGGGTGGCAGAACGAGAGAAGCAAATCATTGGCGTGCTGGTCGCCTGGCTTATTCTGGATGAACTGCACATTGGCACGGTCGCTGTCCACCCCAATCACCGGCAGCAGGGCATCGGGACAAAACTGGTCGAAAATGCATTACGAGAGAGCATTGCACGGGGTGCAACGCTTTCCCATCTTGAAGTTCGTAAAAGTAACCTGCCCGCGCAAGTGCTGTATCACCACTTCGGTTTTGAAATCGTCGGAGAGCGCAAGGGGTATTACCCGGACAACCGAGAGGATGCGGTGTTGATGAGTGTGAATGGGTTGGGGGAGGCGTATTTGCGTTGGTTAGATGAGGGGTGAATGAGTGGAAAGCTCCTATGCGTTAATCAATAGCTACTCCCATGAGTATGAGTTCCTTCGAATCCCATTAGTGGTAAAATGCTGCTTATAAATATCAATCTTCAAGAGGTTGGCCCTTCAATTATCTAACCGATGTCCCATAAAAATACCCTCCTCACCAAACTCAACGACCGCACCGCCCGCGTTGCCATCATGGGCCTGGGCTATGTCGGCTTACCGCTCGCCGTCGTCTTTGCCGATGCCGGATTTCACGTGACCGGGATTGACCCCGATGAACACAAGATCAAAGCTTT
>DATDOR010000084.1:0-3209 GCA_035293165.1 Anaerolineales bacterium
AACCCAACCCTGACCGCCAGACCCGCTGCTTGAACATGCAGCGGGCGTGTGCAACCGGCCCTGGCCGTCAGAACCCAGGCGCCTGACCCAACCGTACGGGCATCCTGAAGACCCGAAAGGTTTTATTCGGGTCACAACGGGATGGAAACCCGCAAAGCAAAGAAGCCTTTTCAAGAAAGGCTCCTTGGAAACCTTTCGGGTCTCGCGAACGGCGTGCAATTCTCAAGTGCCTGCCCTATGAGGACATCATCACCCTCGCCTACGAAGGCACGCTCGCCGCCGGAGACCAGCTTAAAAATGTCTCGATGCCGGGGCCACCTCGTCCAGGCGCGCACGCCACCCGGCGGCAACGGGGGCGACCCGCCCATAGGTGAACCCCCGGCTTAAGTCCGGTGCGACGCACTTGGGGTGAAGAAAGATGAGGGGCTAAACCTTCGAGCCACGGCCCATTATGATCGAGAAGTGCGTCGCACCTCGCGCCGCTTGCGAAGTCCTTTGATATTTCCAATGGCCTTGTTCTTTGGGCCTGCGCTGGGGATGAGAAAGCGCGGTACGAAAAAACACGGGTTAGCTGAGGAAGCAGGGGCGTACAAACCAAAATAAAAGTTCCTCGCCTTACTCCATCAAATCACTTGCTCATTCACCCGGATTTGTATCCGTTCTCTGTCCTTCTCTGGCCAGAAAGCGACCAACCCCTTCAGTTTGGGGGCCTCGGGAATGGGGTCAGGATAGTACCATACCACATTCTCCAATTCATCACCATTGACTCCGACCGAATAATAGCTGGCCTCCCCTTTGTACGGGCAGACGGAATGGGCATCGGAGGAAATCAAATATTCTTTTTTGACATCCTCTTCAGGGATGTAATACCGCGTCGGCAAACCGGTTTCAAACAGCAAGAACGGGCGCACCGTATCCGCTATCTTGATGCGATCCACGAAAACCTCTACATGACGGGAGCTGGGAATCGTGTCTACCCGGTGGTAAGGATGCCGGGGGTGGATAAACACCTCCTCTTCCTCCTCAAACCAGTGATCCATTGCACGCCAGTTAAAAGCAATGTAGCCGGTAAAATCGGGGCGATTTTCTTTCGGTTCATACGTCCAGGCTGCATTTTCGACCACTTGATCACCAACCTTTAAATGCCAGAATTTCTTTACGCCCCGATAGCCGCTTGTTTCAATGTGGTCGGATTCGGCTAATAAATCCATGCGGACATCCGCCTCAGGGAAGTAATAATCCAACTCGCCGCGGCTCTCGATCATCAACATCGGATGATCGCTGTTTACAATCGTGATACCATTTTTTACCGCGCGCACCCAGCGGTCTGTCGGTTGGCGCTCCCATACTTGTCGTGCCATGTTTTACTCCTAATAAAAGTAACTGCTCAGGCTGAGTAGTAATAAAAAAATTAGATTCGTTAATTTAGACTCCCAACTTCCCAAAAAATTACGTACACTTCGCGCGATTCCCATTTCTTGACCATCCTCTTTCTCTATGATACACTCCCCTCCAGGTAAAGAAAGGAACAGGTATCCTCATAATGATTGACACCATTCACACTCACGAGGTTTGTTTCGCACCCTGATGGTTTCAGGGCGTGTGAGTTGTCGTTTACCAATCATTCAACTACGGCCACGGGTGCGAATCCGTGGTCGTTTTGTTTTAATCCATCGTACACAGAAAACACAGAATGAACAGAGGGACACAGAAAAAATTTTAAAATCCTCTGTTTCCATCTGTGCCTTTCTGCGCCCTCTGTGTACCATTCTTGCACGATTATGCTATTCATCAACAACATTTCCAAATCCTATGGCGTCGAGACCGTTCTCGAAGACATCTCCTTTGTCGTCAATCCCGGCGAGCGGGTGGGGCTGGTTGGCCCGAACGGGGGTGGCAAGTCCACATTGCTGCGAATCATTGCCGGGGAAGAGCGCGCGGATTCGGGTTCGGTCAGCCTCTCGCCGGATGCAACACCGGGTTATCTGCCCCAGGGAATGTCCCTCGATCCGGAAAGCACCGTTTACGAGACCGTGACCGGCGGCCTGGCGGGGTGGCAGACCGCGCGCAAAGAAGCCGAGACCCTCGCGGGGGTGGTGTCGCGGGCCTCAGGCGATTCTCTGATCCAGGCAATGTCTGCCTATGGAGACGCGCTCACGAGGTTTGAGAACCTGGGTGGGTACACCGTCGAACACCGGATGGCAGCTATTCTGGATGGCCTCGGCCTCCCTACCGGCCACCCTTCGACGCCGCTCAGGACAGGCCCTTCGACGCCGCTCAGGACAGGCCCTTCGACGGGCGATTGCAAATCGCCGCTCAGGGCAGGTCTCCAAACCCCAATCTCCCAACTCTCTGGGGGGCAGCGGACGCGGGTGGGATTAGCGCGGGTGTTGCTGGCCGAACCCAACGTCCTCCTTCTCGACGAGCCGACCAACCACCTCGACATTCAAGCTCTCGAATGGCTGGAGGACTTCCTGGGCAGCTATCCCGGCGCGGCGCTGATCGTCTCCCACGACCGGACGTTCCTCGACCGGACGGTGACCAAAATCCTGGCGCTCGACCTGGAAACCCATAAAATCCGCGAGTATACCGGGAACTACAGCGATTTTGCAGCACAAGCCGCCCGCGAACTCGCCAAAACCTGGGAGGAATACCGCGACCAGCAAGCGGAAATCCACCGGATGGAGGCGGACATTCACCGGACGATGATGCACGCCCAATCGGTGGAGTTGACGACCACCTCCCGGCAACCAACCGTGCGCCGTTACGCCAAAAAGGTGGCGAAAAAGGCCAAAAGCCGGGAGAAAAAGCTGGGGCGGTATTTGAAATCCGATCAGCGAGTGGACAAGCCTAAGAAAGGCTGGGAGATGAAGCTGGAGTTCGAGGAGACGATGCGGTCGGGGCATGTGTTGGAGATGGAGGATGTCGGGTTTGCGTATCCAAAGGGTGAAATGCCTTTCGTGTTCCAGAATGTCAAAGCCACGATCACGTATGGGGAACGGATCGCCCTGTTGGGTTCAAACGGGAGCGGGAAAACGACTCTCCTCAGGCTCATCGTCGGGGAACTGCAACCCGCCCCCTTCGACTTCGGCAAAAATCCCGCCTCCGCTCAGGGCAAGCCGGGGCGGGTCCGGCTCGGCGCGTCCGTCCGGGTGGGGTATATGCCCCAGGAGCAGGGTATTTTTTTACAAAATAAACCGCTTCCGGCA
>DATDOR010000085.1:0-3755 GCA_035293165.1 Anaerolineales bacterium
CTCTTCCCGACTCAACTGGCCTCGAAAGCCTTCACCGTATGCGGGAAGTCGCGCCGCACACTCCTATTGTGGTGTTGAGTGGACTCGACGACGAGTCAGTAGCCTTGCAGGCCGTGCGTGAAGGCGCGCAGGATTATTTGCTCAAAGGCTCGGTGGACAGTCTCCTGCTGGCACGCGTCATCCGCTACGCCATTGAGCGCCAGCGGGCAGAGGCGGAACTGCTGGAGAGCGAGGCTCGCACACGACTAATCGTTGACACCGCTCTGGACGCTGTCATCACGATTGACAGCACAAGCCGGATCACAGGCTGGAATCCGCAGGCCGAGACGATCTTTGGCTGGCCCCGTCAGGAAGCTATAGGGCGCTTCTTATTTGATCTGATTATCCCGCCTCGACATCGAGAAGCTCACCGGCAGGGTATGGCCCATTTCCTGGAGACGGGTGAGGGGCCGGTATTGAACACCCTCCTTGAGATTACGGCTTTGCAGCGCAGTGGGCGCGAGTTTCCTGTTGAACTGTCCATCTTGCCGATTAAGATCGGGGAGACCTTCAATTTCAGCGCCTTCGTCCGTGACATCACCAAGCGCAAGCAGCGCGAACGCGAACTCAAAGTTATCGCGATCGTCAGTGCTGCCTTACGGACAGCATCCACCACCGCGGAAATGCTGCCCATTGTTCTCGATCAGGTTATGGATTTATTGGACACGGATGGCGCTGCGATCGCGCACCTTACCCCAGATAATAACGAAGTAGTCATTGAACTTGGACGCGGTCAGTGGGAAAATGCAACCGGCATCCGGTTAAAGAACGGAGAAGGCATCACCGGAAGGGTAATCGCGACGGGATCAACATATTTATCGAATGATCCACAGAACGATCTGCTTTTTGTTGGCAAGGAATTTCTTGGCGAGTTGAAGGCGGCTGCTTGTGTCCCGCTCATCACCTCAACAACCGTCTTGGGAGTGTTATGGATCGCCAAACGCGTGGACATTACACCCGAGGAAGTGCAACTCCTAACTGCCATTGCTGACATTGCCGGAAATGCCATCAGCCGTGCTATGCTCCTCGAAAAGACCAAACAACGGCTTCAGCGTTTGACAGCTTTGCGCGCCATTGACCAGGCAATTACCGGCAGCTTTGATTTACGCTTGATCCTTCGCGTTTTACTTGAGGAAGTCTCAACGCAGTTAAAAGTTGATGCGGCCGATGTACTCATCCTCGATCCTTTCAACCTGACTCTCGAATACACGGCCGGGCACGGTTTTCTTACGAGCAATATTGTTCATTCCCGTCTTCAGTTGGGCCAGGGATATGCAGGCCGGGCCGCGTCGGAACGCCGAACCATTACAATCCCTCTGATTTCGCAAATATCTGAAACCTTTACCCGCAGGACCTTAGTGGAAGAGGAGGGGTTCATTTCCTTTGCCTGTGTACCGCTGATTGCCAAAGGCCAGGTCAAGGGAGTACTGGAAGTATTCCACCGGTCTCCGCTTACCTTTGATCCTGAGTGGTTGGACTTTCTGGAAACGTTAGCAGGCCAGGCGGCCATTGCCATTGACAATAGCGAGTTATTCGAAAGGTTACAACGTGCAAACATTCACCTGGCGCTTGCCTACGACGCCACGATTGAAGGCTGGTCCCAAGCGCTCGACCTGCGCGATAAAGAAACAGAAGGACACTCTCAGCGTGTGACTGAGATGACGATACAGCTTGCCAGTTCGATGGGTTTTAGTAAGCAGGAGCTTGTCCATATTCGCAGGGGGGCGCTCCTTCATGACATAGGAAAAATGGGGATACCGGATCAAATTCTCCTCAAGCCGGGACCGCTCACCAAGGAAGAATGGGAAACGATGAAAAAACACCCGCAAACCGCATACGAACTCCTCTTTCCAATCGAATATCTCCGTCCGGCGCTGGAGATTCCATACTGTCACCACGAAAAATGGGATGGAACCGGGTATCCGCGCGGGTTGAAAGGGGACCAAACCCCGCTTGCGGCCCGCATTTTTGCGGTGGTGGATGTGTGGGATGCGTTAAGGTCAGACCGGCCTTATCGCCCTGCCTGGCCCACAGAACGAGTCCGCGAGCATATCCAGAATCAGGTGGGGATACACTTCGATCCGGATGTAGGGAAGGTCTTTCTCCAAATGTCTAATGGGATGCAACATAGTTAGAAATACCTGGACTCTTTCCCCAAATTTAGCTGTCACGCGTCACCCACTGCTCTAATCCCTCTGGCGTTTTGTGGTTGACCATCGTCTCCAGCAATGGGACCGGATGATCGGCGTATGTGAACAATTGCCTGTGTTCGTCGTAGATGAATCCGTGTTTGCGGGCGTGTTCGGTGAGAGCGATTAGTGGGTTGTAATACCCGCGCGTGTTGAGTAGCCCAATCGGTTTTTTATGTAGCCCGATCTGTGCCCAGGTAATGATTTCAAACAACTCTTCTAATGTCCCAAACCCGCCTGGCAGGGCGATGAACCCATCTGCAAGTTCGGCCATGCGAGCTTTGCGCTGGTGCATGGTCTCTACCACTTCGAGCACAGTCAGTTTTTTGTGAACCAGGTGTGGGGTGTTAAAAAATTCAGGGATGACCCCGACAACCTCCCCCCCTGCCGCCAGGGCGCCATTCGCAACTGCACCCATCAACCCTGTACCACCCGCGCCGTAGATGATACGCACACCGCGCTGGGCCAGGATTGCGCCCATATCAGCGGCTGCGTCCAGGTAGTAAGCCGGGATTTTGTCAGAAGAACCGCAAAAAACACAGATGGATTTCATGCGTTTTACCCGCCTCCGTTCACAAATTCAATTGCATATTGCGCATCCAAGTAAAAGGGGTTGGCTTCAAGTGCTGACTGGAAACGTGACAACGCTGTCGTTATTTCACCTTGCCGGTAGTAACCCCACCCCCGCCAGAGCAGGGCTTCTTCGGAGTTGTCGGTAATTTGTAGGGCATATTTTGTTACGGCCATCAATTCGTCAATCCGGTTGGCATGGAAGTACGAAAAAAACGGGCCAAACTGGTAACGATACATCCGTTGGGGCAGGCCAATCTGCCGTGCATTGTCGTACGCTTGCGCGGCCTCAGCATATCGCTCAAAGTAAACCAGATTACTCCCAACATTGAACCAGGCAAAAGCATCCTGTGGGTTTGCTACGGTTTCTGCCTGGGCGATTTCCAGTGCGTGCTGGCGGTTGAAATCGGCGTTCCAATGCTCGCCCAGGATTTCTTTCACTTTGTCTTCTTGGTAAGGCAGGTATGAAAAAATGAAAACTCGATTGAATGTCTTCCACCCCTCATCCAGTTTTAAATATTCGATTTGCCGCTCAGGACCAAGATAGGAGTCCTGAACAGTGAACGTTTGAGTGGCATCGTCATTACCGGTCAATAACAAATAGTGTCCCAACCAGCCATCATCATTCGGCCAGTAATATTCTGTGCCGTAGTATCCTTCCTCAATCATCAATGGCAAGCCTGCTGCCAAAAAACGTTTTATTGTTTCAAGATCACCGCCCACGCGAAAATCTACGTTAAGCCACCCGGCGTAATTACGCACGTAATAGACAAGTTCTTCCACATTGACATTTTTATCTCCATTTTTTGGTTTGATAACCTCGGCAATATCATGCTGGTCACCTTCCCAACTAAGCATTTGCAAATACAACGCTAAGGTTGCTGGACCGCAGTTATTTGCGGTCTGTTTTACCCATACTGGCGGGGGGAGCGAAACCGAACCTGGCAGGGGAGTGGC
>DATDOR010000086.1:0-4332 GCA_035293165.1 Anaerolineales bacterium
TCGAACTCCTTGAGGATGACCGCAGTAGATCATGCAGATTTTTCCCATGACCGTCTTCTTGGAGCCACCGGAGGGAATTGAACCCCCGACAGGCTGATTACAAATCAGCTACTCTACCGACTGAGTTACGGTGGCGAACAACTCAAAATACTCCGCAAAAAACCGGACAAAGCAATAACGCTTTACAATTTTCAAATTATATGTTAGTAGTTATCCGGTTGTGAATTTGGAGTAACCGTGTTCATTACTTTCGATATTTGTGTCTATTGAGAACACGCAAAACAGTGCGATAAAAGCCAGCGTAAATTTTAGATTGTAGATATATGTTTCAAGTTTGTCAAGTGTTTTTCAATGAAAACCATGGTTTTTCAATAAAGAATTTATTTTCATCCTCTTTTATGAGAAACGCCCCAAAAAGGAGATTGTGAATGAGACTAAGAACAACCGCGGGATTGCTCACGACTGTGTGGCTCGCCTTTTTAAACCCTGCATTTGCCGGAAGCGACATTAGTCTCAAAGATTTCCCGCAATCACAATCGGCATTTGAGAACCTGAGCCGACAGGTCGGCCTTGCCATAAGCTACACACCGCTTGCGCCGGCAGCGCCGCTTGGCTTGCTGGGTTTTGATATCGGGGTTGAGGCAACTGCCGTCAACATCGACGCGGATGAAAACTTCTGGAACGATGCGGTTGGTGAGAAACCGCCGAGTTTTTTGATCTTTCCAAAAGTCCATGCGCAAAAAGGTCTTCCTTTGGGCTTCGATGTCGGACTGGTTTATGCCAAAGCGCCGGGAACGAATATCGGATTGGTCGGGGGTGAACTGAAATGGGCCGTACTCAAAGGGACCCTAGTTACGCCCGCTGTCGCCATTCGCGGGGATTATACGAAGCTGGTGGGCGTGGACGATATCGAGATGAGCGTTTATGGCGCCGACATCTCCATCAGTAAGGGCTTTGCCTTTGTTACCCCTTATGCTGGAATCGGTCAGGTTTGGATCTCAAGTGAGGAGAAAAGTAATTTTGTAACGCTTGACAAGGCCAGCTTGAGCGAAACGAAAGGATTTGTGGGCGTGAAATTCAGCCTTTTTGTGATCAGTTTTGTGGCTGAGGCCGATTTTTCAAGGGTTCCTTCCTACAGCGGCCGATTGAACATCAGTTTTTAGCCATAGGATGTTAGAGTAAGGGCTCCTTAATACTCCATCTCTGTTGTTGTACTGCCACAGGCAATTGCTTCGGGCGAACCTCCCACCCATCGGCTGTCGCAATGAACCGCCGCAGGTATTGTGTCAGAGATACCCCACCGATCGACGGCATGCCCACTGGCCAGCGTTCCGGTAACAACCGCCTTGAAATCGTCCACCGGACTCAATCCTGCGGCGCAACCCGTGGTGTTGACCGCCCCTGTAATGACAGGCGCAGTTATGTAGACACGGTTACGGGGATAGAGCCTGTTTGTCTCCGGCAAATTTACAACATTTGTGGTGTAGCAGTTATTCTCGGCGCGGAACTGTTCTTGTTCCACTTTAAGCGTCATCAGTAGCGTCTTGGCCTCAACCTGCTTGCCTCGGTAGACATAATTCGAGTAGAGGGGAATCGCAATGGCCGCAAGCACGATAATGATTGAAACCACAACCATGAGCTCAATCAAGGTAAAACCCCTTTTCTCCGTCAATGTTCTTATCATGGGTGCACCTCAGCCAGTCTCATCCGCCGCTTTTATTTTGTTATAGCTCCAATCGAGCAGCGCGTTAAAAATACAGCCCCGTCCAAAATGGACGGGGCTGTATTCTGTTTCATGCATTAGTAGGCGGTAGAAATCGACTCAACGTTCGATTTGCAACCGGTCAGGTCACCGCCGGAGGTAACCCCCACTCCTCCAGCTTGTACCGTGGCTCCATAGACGGCCGTATCGGCCGCGCCGCCCCAGGCCGCACCCTGGACCGCCGGATTGCTCGCGGTTCCGCCCAACGCACCGCCCGTCACATCCACCGTGTATTGATAGTATTGGTCAGCACCGGCATCCGTGGACGCCGCCGCCGCGATCCATTGTGACTCCGAGGGGAAATGATCAGAGAAGAGCTTTCCATCTTTTCCCACCGTGGTCGGGGACGGCGGGTAGGTGGCCAGATCACCGTCCGCCATGTTGGGACCGGAGGCCCAGTCCGTCACCGCATTACAAACCATGCGGGCGTGGTCGGTGGCGTTGCTGGTCCGTGACCGTTTAATGTACTTGATGTACTGAGGAATCGCGATGGCCGCCAAGATACCGATGATGGCCACCACGATCATCAGCTCGATCAAGGTGAAACCTTTTTTACTCTGCATGTACTTTAACATGGTGCTCACCTCCTGTGAGAGTTGTTAGTTACACTTGCCCTGCTTAATTGCAGCATCCATGCCAAATCCAATCCAGGTGAATTAATAGTAAAACATTAATAATATCAACATGTTTTTATGCGCCCTTTATTATGATCAATTTATTCTAAATCATTAGTGTCAATCTTTGGAACAGAACTGACAAATTTCGGCACCTCTTTCGACTTTAAAGTGATCTTGGGAAACCCGAATCAGTGGACGAGAGACGGCGCTTTTTCTGCTGTCGCCTCTCGGTCGATGTCGGGATTTGAAGGCAGAGATTTTGAGTCACGCAACCGGGCTTTTTGGATCCGCTCTTCCTGAGCCGGATCTCCAAAACCGGTCGTTTTATACCGTTCCACAAGCTTCTTATTTTCAGGATCAAGTTCCAAGGATCTCAACCAAGCTTCTTTTGCCTCTCGCAACAGCGATTTTTTCAGATAAATCTCGCCCAGATGCTCTTGAATCACGGCATCATCCGGGATCAATGCCACCGCGCGATTCAATTGCATCAGGGCCTCTTCAATTTTTCCCATTTTGTAGTAGGCCCATCCAAGGCTGTCAATATAATAACCATCGTCGGGCTTGACCGTGAGCGCCCGGCTGATCAAATCAAGCGCTTCCTGGAGTTTGATGCCCCGATCTGCATAGGTGTAACCCAGGTAGTTCAATGCATTGGCATGCTTGGGATCCAAACGGATTGTTTCCTCCATGGCTGCAACCAGATCATTAAAACGACTCATCTTATCGTATACAGCCCCAATATTGAAATACAACTCCGGGTTTTTGGGGTCATTCGAAATTCCCCGCTTGAAAATCTCCACGGATTTCTCGTGGTTTCCGGCCTGGTAATAGGTCAAACCTAATAACAGGTAAGCCTGAGAGCGTTTTGGATCCAAGGAAATTGCCAGCGTCAAATGCTCAATGGCTTCGGACACATTCTTCATGCGATTGAGAAGATTGCCCAAATGTTGATGCGCGTCGACGTAATTTGGATCCATTTCCAGGATCGCCCGATACTCCTGAACGGCCTTGTTATAATCTTTGACCTCCTCATATAAATAAGCCAGATAGTCACGCACCTTTAACTCATTGGGCCGGGCGACCGCCACGACATTCAATTCATCAATGGCCTTTTGAAACTCCTTCTGCTCCGAATAGATCAGTCCTTTCCGGAGACGGGCCTCAATGTCATCCGGATCATCCGACAGTATTTGATCAATCACGGCCAGAGCCGCGTCATACGATTTCTGTTGAAGGTGCAGTTGCACAAGACGATAGGACACTTCATGGCTATGCGGGTTTACTTCCTTCAAGATCCGGTGATAGATCTGGAGGGCGCGCTCGATATCTCCCTGAGATTCAAACGCTGCACCCAGCCCCAGATATGCGGATTCAAAAGTCGGAGCAAGCGCGATCGCTTTTTCAAACGCCTTGATCGCTTCCGGGTAATTTTTTTGATCGGAGGTGATCCTTCCAAGATAATAATGACCGTAGGGAGAAGCCGCGTCGACCTCGATTCCTTTCTTAATAATCTTTACGGCTTTTTCAAATTGCTGTTGGCTTGCATACAGGCTCCCTTCGCTTAGATAGGCCTCAATGAGCGTGGGATCCAGTTGAATCACCCGGTCGTACATCTCGATGGCCTGCCGATATTGACCCCGACTGGAGTAGAGTCCTCCCATAAACATCAACGTTGGAATATGGTCGGGATCAATACGAAGCGCAGATTGGATCTTGGAAGCGGCTCCCGCCATGTCCCCCCTTTTCATCATCAGGGACGCGGTGGACGTCAAAAGCAGAACGGATTGATGATCATACCGGAGAGCGTATAAATACTCCTGAAGCGCCTCCTCATCATCGCTGTCAATTTCGGCTGAGTAGGCTCGAAGAAAGTGGTAATAGGCCCGTGGGTCTTTTACCGGAGCCGGCTGAGCCCCCTCAGAGACAGGATGACGATCGAGCGCCTTCCCATTT
>DATDOR010000087.1:0-2449 GCA_035293165.1 Anaerolineales bacterium
TGTCCTGGAGGTGCACCTGTGCCGGTTCATCAGATGCCAGAATGGCGCCCAGGTGGCCGACCGAGGCTGCGGCAATCAGCATCGCCGTCGATTTCACCAGAGTTCGTTTCTTCATTTCCACACGCTCAGGAAAGTAATTCAATCGATGCTCGGTGCCCCATGCCTATGCATTCTTCACTTCAACAAACTCAACACGTTCACCTGCATAACCCAAGCAGAAGATTCCCCGCGAACGCATAAAGGGCGGTATTGAGTTTGCTTCGAACTTTGCGATCCGGACATTTGCTTGCATCAATGCCGCTTCCACGGCATCGAGGTCGTGTGTGATTAAAGTACACATGCTCACACCGGAAGTAAAACACCCGGACGCGGCGGATCTCTGCGGCGTGGTCTCCGGATATTCATCGATTTGTATCGAGCAATATTCCGGCGCCCTGACGGCTGCCATTTTGTAGAGCCTGTCCTTGGGTAGTCCCAGCGATTCAACCAAGTTCGTTCGCGGTGTGTCAATTTCCATACGCATCTTCATCCCCAGCGTTTGCAGATAAAAATCCCGGGTTGGCTGGTAGGGACTTGCAGCCAAAGTTTGGATGAACAACGGGCCTACATTGTTGCGGCCAAGTGATATCAATTGATCGAGTTGCATGTGCTGGGTCATATACAGCGGCTCCCCCGAAGGTCCCGTGAACTGGGCCGCACGATATACCGGTTTGCCATCGCGTCCTTTGAAATCACCCGGGCCGCCCGTGTGCACGAACGGCAGACCCTCGAGTTTAGCGGCTACCTCATCGGGTGACCGCACCTGGATTTCAAGCGCAACCCAACCCAGGGTGGCGTGGTAGGGCGTGGGTTGGAAATCATTGCCGAGCTCGACAATACGAATCATACCGCGCTGAAAATCCGGTGGTCCGACCACTGCTGCTTTTCGATCGGCCATCGCGGGGACGCCCCAGATTTCCGCCATTTCCGCCGGTATCCGACCATGCCAATGTTCAACGTAACCGAAACCCTTGCAATAGGCCTCCACCGTTTCGGCAACGCTGGCAACTGCCAGGGTGCCCGCACCGATCGCTGAAACCAGGGTGGAAGGATCACCCCATGGCGGCGGCGTACCCTCAGCGGAGTTATCAGCTGATGCTGCAAGTGCGTCAACCGAAGCCGGTACCCCGAGTGAAGCCGTCAGCAGCAACCACGCGGCTGATTTGGCCAGCTCTCTTTTGCTGCGGTCGATGCCTTCGGATGCGTTCTCGGCATCAGCCAGTGGGTTGTTCTGGGACATTGGAGCTTCTCCGTTTAAACGGGCGATGAAAGCATGTAAGCAATGGTTAAACCACCATCACAAATGTCATATTTTTTATTTACTTCAATAGCCTGGTATTACCGAATAGGCATTACTTAAGAACTTTCGGTTCCTCGATCGGCCCGACACCGTGTTTAAGACCGTGGGCGTAGGTGACTTCAAGCCATATCGCCCCCTTTTCGGATACCGGCCCGGAACCGTAGCCCCAAATGCTGCGCGGGGGTTGATAAATAAAATAGTCAGGAGTCACCTTGACGGCTTGCCCGATGTCTGCAGGATCCTTAAATTGCCAGACCGTCATGTCACCCCAAATCATGTAACGCAACCGGTTGGCATTTTCAAAATAGGTTTTGCTGTCAGCCGGGGGCGTCCAGTCTGGTGATATCTTTACCAGCTGCGATCTGAACCCCAATTCCAGGTCATCATCCAACCACTTCACGAAGCGCCCTGGAACATCCGGATCTTCTTCCCAATCCAGATCGCGCACGGAATCCAGCAGCCAGGGCCGTGTGAATTTTTTGACGTTTCGCCAATCACCATCCGCGGGGTTTGCTGGCGGTTTGCCATCTCGGCCTCTGTATACGCCAATCTCACCTTTCTCTCCGATCCCAATCACGTGACCGTCGCCCTCTTCGAAAATGATCAGGTTGTAGGGCAACTGGTTTCGCATCCCCCCTGTTGCCCAGCTCCCCCCGTGCAATGAGAAGGGTGGACGCGTCAGCCACCCGCCCTCCTTTTTACGATAGAACATGCCGTTCTTTTGCCAGGGACTCACGGGCTCAGGCATGATCGAATCACCCTTGAGGGTATACCCCCATTCCCAAAAGCGGTGGTAGTGCGGCGGCATGCCCTGGGGCGGCAAATCGCTGTTGAATGTGGGCAGATATTCGAGGTGGATCAACTGACCCACTGGTAACTCGCTTCCAGGGCCCGCCTCCGGGCTTTGAAAAATGGTTTTTGAAGTGGGTCCCAAAGGTGGTTTCTTGATGGCGGACCCTTCCGTTCCATCAAAGGGGAAGGTATTGACATTAACAAACTCAATTTTGCCCCAGCCTTTTGGATCCGGAGTAATCGTTCCAATCACGGGTTTGGTGACTGTCGGCGGAGCTGCAATGGTATCCGCCTCACCCTGATTCGAATGGCCTGTCA
>DATDOR010000088.1:0-3772 GCA_035293165.1 Anaerolineales bacterium
CCATATCGAGATCCGGCAAGTGAATCAGAGCCTGGCCAAATCGTGGTGACACAAGGGTCCCAACTTTCGCGGCGTGAAATCGCTGCTCGCTCTTACCATCGACATATGCCTTGGCGTAAAGCATCTGTGTTCCGACTCGACACCCCGCGCCGTCACTAAATTCGAGCTCATAGCACAAGGCTATATAAGATCTATGCTGTGATTCCTGACGAACAAAGGTCCGGTATCGAGCGTAAAGAATATCGCACAGGGTAATCAACAGGTTTTTTTCGGAAAACTCCGCTAGGCGCTGTTGGAAAATTTCGCGCATGGCTTCGGCGTCGGTAAATCGCTCGAATGCCTCCATGGACATGCCGCGATTCAACGGCGCCACAGGCGCATCGTTTGTTGGAGGTACAAAATGGAAATCCATGATCAACAATAACCCATATGATTCAGGATCTTTGTCAGCACCTTGTCGGAATCAAAATACTCCTCAGCAATCTCTCGGGCGGCTTTACAGTGGGCCGAGTAATCGCGATTGATTTCCTCGATGCCTGCGACAGCTTCCTCCATCGTGGTAAAAGTCAGCAAGCCTTTTCCCGTCGGGAGATGGTTTTCAATCCCGGTTGACTGAACCAGCACTGGCTTTCCGGAGGCCAGATAGAGGGCACTGCGGTCACTGAACCAACCTGTGGAAAATTCGACATACCGATTATGAGCAACGCTGAACTCGGCACGGGATTCTCCAATGTAATCCTTGTAGTCATCGAAATGGCGCAGTCTTTCCGGGTCCGTGAGCAACCAACCGTTTTGCCGAAACAGGTCGCGATCGGCCTGCTGGTCAGCAGAGTTTACTCTTAAAGCGATTTCCAATTCCTGGGCAGTTCGCTTCGGCAGTTCGACAAACTTGAGCCAATTGTCTGATTTTTCACCCGAACACTTTCCTTGCAACTCGAACGTAGCTCTTCCCTTCCAAGTTGAAATGGTTGTGAATCGCTTGCTATTGGGATCGCTGCCCATCGGCCACATCGGCAGAAACACCGGCCGGACCAATGGACGCCACTGTGACTTCCCTGTGGGAACACCGCATGACGCCGCCCCAATATTGAGTCCGAGGGTGAACAGGTGATCATATTGATCCAAAGCCTCGTATTCACCTCCGCGTTGTTGATGTAACACCTGAGTGTTGCCGGGGTTGCCGTCGAAATAGGCTCGGCACCGTGCACTATTGAATATCTCCGAAGCTTTATTGATCTGCCCACTTCGGGTGATCAGCAAATCGCAGCGCTTGGCTACCTTGACCGCTTCGGAAAACGGCATTCCGTATGTTGCCTGTCCATCCTTATAGATCAGGCAACATCGCGGCCATATGCCATAGGCCCTTGCCACCCCCTCGAAATGGATTCTGCCGTCCCATTTTTCGAAGGGGACCTTCTGATTGTGTGAATCGGTACAACGATTTGAACCGACATGTTCCATCAAATAGACTTCATGGCCAAGCCGTTGAAATCCACTCAGATATGCCATGGCGTGGTCAATATGACCCACGGTGGTATTGGCAATTTTCGCAGTACCGATGATTAACATGCGATTCACTTAAACTGTGCCGCACCAATAGATTCTTACTGCCCGATAAGACTAGAAGCGCATTGACCCTGCTCGGTTGCCGGCAGATTCGCCTCGACAAACTTCAACCAATCTTTGACGCGAATTGCCCACGAATACTGTTCCAGTATTTTTCTTCGACTATTTTCGCCGAGCCGTTTTACCAACATACGATCAGCCTCTAAATGAATGATTCGCTCTCTGATTTCAGCGAGATCTCTTTTGATAAAAACCCCATTCTCGTTCTCGTCAATTAAATCCTCACAGCCGCCCACTTTGGTCGATACAACCCCGCGCCCGCAGGATGAAGCTTCAAGAACACTTTGGGAGAAACCTTCAGAAGTGGATGCACATATATAGAGGTCGATCTGATTATAAAGTTCGGGCATCTCTTCTCTGCTCACTTGTTGTTCACCCCGTCCGCCGAGTACTTTGACTTCCACATTGGGAATGTCTCTTAACGGCAAAATGAATTCCGACAATCCTTTTAGATAATCATGCTTGGGGCTGTTGGTACTTCCTGAAAAGCCCAGGACTAGAGGGATGTTTTTGTTGGTGTTGATCGGACACACGGGTTTAAACAGTTCAGCGTCGACGCCATTTTCCGTTAACGAGAGGTTTTCCAATCCCGCATCCGAAAAGATCTTATAGAGCCTTCGGCTAATGACATTGATATTTTTGATTTGCGCGAGCTTATCGACTAGCCCAATGGAAGGCGCAGGAGAGGTATCGGGAAGCGACGAATACTCGTCCCAGGAACGGTGCGAATGGATGCCGGTGATGAGCTTTTTTCTCTCTAAGAACGGCAACATCTCGCGGTAATTGTGCTTTTTCTTTTTTGCAATGATGAGTGTCCAGCCCATGGCAAAAACCAGATCGTAGCCCGAGTGATTTCGTTCGATAAAATCGGGGTCATCTTGCAGCGAGACAATGTCAAACGACAGCCTTGGATTGCCATTGTGCCGGATGATTCCCCTGGCAATGCTGTCATAGGACCAACCGAATTTATCGACGATAATTAACACTTTTGGCATCGTGGTCCCCTACGGGATTTACCCCTCAAGGGTAACTTGGCTCAGCGTCTTAAAGCGATAATCGCGATCCTTCAAAAGCTTGAAAATGTTTTCAATCGTGTTTAGCATCCCCTCACAGTCTTCTTCGCTTCTGCAATAAGGACTTTTGTTTGGCACAAGTTCGACATTGTGAAACATGCAGCACAAGACGGTTGGCCTTGTATGCTGTTCGTACCAATCGATCACCTTTTTGCATTGCTCAAAGTTTGAAAAACGACGAGGTGTTGGTCTGAGCCATTCTAAATCGGGCGTGATTGATACCGGAACCTCTAAGATTTTATAATTTCCGGAGATACAAATATTTTCTTTAGAGGGATAATAAGGAGAAAGGCTGCCAGGCTTGGAAAAATCGACGATATCATACCAGTTACGAAAAGGGGTGACGCTCGTGTCGTGACTATAACCTAACTTTTCTAAGCACTCTAATGTCCACCCTCTCGCCCCAAAACGTCCCGCTCGAAATGACTTTGGAGCAAACCCAAACAGATCCACAAATTTCTCCGTTAGATTTTTGAGTTTTTCAAATTCAATGTCTTCTTCGTACTCACATTGCATATCTTTTGGGTCACAGCCACTAAAGTCTTCTCCAGAGAACCTTGCCATAGGAGCGATGTATTCTCCGTGTAGATGTGTTCCCAATTCACACTGATCTCTATTTAGCGTGTTTAGAAAATCAACGGATTTTTGATCAACCATGACCGCCGGACTTATGAGGTAAACAGGTTTTACCCCGTAGGTTTCACAAAGACGATGGAGAATTGGAATCCCCCTAGTGACTCCTTCGTATGTGGCAGGATTTGATGTTTTCCATTTGCGGCCTGCATCGATTTCGACATCGATCGTCAATACAAAGGTGGTTGTATTATTTTTTGCCTCAAAAGAGTCCATGTTGTTTCGTTATATCCATGTCGCCGGCGCCGGCACGCCGCCACCGACCTCCAGCGGATAACATACGCAGCGGCAACCGGTGAACTCGATCGACGCGCCGAGCAAAGCCGGCAAGCGCTCGCGCATCGCTGTCGTGTCGACGTAGCGCGCAAAAACGCGTACCGGCGGTTCACATGATAAAGCCGTCACGCCTCATTCCTTTCTTGCCGCCGCTCAGCGTAAAG
>DATDOR010000089.1:0-5544 GCA_035293165.1 Anaerolineales bacterium
GCGGGGTGTCCACCCCGCCCACACCCCCAAATCTGGAGGCCTCCCCGCGGATTCCTAAAGAACCATTATACACGCGACCCTATTGGGCGAGTTGCCAACTCGCGTAAAGATTGTAAAATTGTAACTGCTCAGGCTAAAGCAGAGAAACCTCCGAAAAAAGGTGTGCGTGGGGGTGCACCCCCACGCACACCTTTTTTTTGGGGTCATTCCTACTCTGGGCTGAGTAGTTACGTAAAACTCAGGAAATCATTTGGATTGAAATTGAAGGACTGAATTGTAATGTCTACGCTCAAAATTACCCCCTGGCTTGAACCCGGACCCCCAACCGAAACCACCCTCCGCCAAATGCTCGCTGCCGAAGGACTCGACCCCTATCGCTGGGGAAATGCCCCGCACGATGTGTACGCTCCCCACCAACACAGTTATCACAAAGTCATTTATGTCGTGCGCGGCTCTATCACCTTTGGTCTCCCCGAATCAGGCAAAGAAATCACCCTGCACGCAGGCGACCGGCTTGACCTGCCTGCCCGCGTCGTTCATAACGCTGTTGTTGGCCCGGAGGGCGTATCCTGCCTTGAAGCCCACCGGAGATAACCTCATGAAACCACAAAATTTTCTCGCCCTGGCCCTGCTCTTCCTCCTGGCTTGCACCCTGACGAACACTCCCCAACCCACCGCCAAAGCCAATTCATCTCCCGCCTCTTCACCCTCTCCACTTTTCACCTCTTCATCTACTCCTTTACCTCCCAACTCCCCTACTCCCACATATCCCTCTACCGCCCCCCCTCAAGGTGGCTCCCCCACCCTCGACGGCTGCCCCGTCTTCCCCACTGATAACATCTGGAACGCCCGCGTGGATCAACTCCCCGTTCACCCCAACTCCGACGCATATATCGCCAGCATCGGCGCGGACGAAACCCTCCATCCTGACTTCGGCTCTGGATTCTGGCCGGAAAATTCGAATTCGCCCATTGGAATCCCATTTACCACTGTGCCCGGTATTCAGCAAACGGTTGTCATTTCCTATACCGCGTATGGGGATGAAAGCGATCCTGGCCCCTTCCCCATCCCACCGGACGCCCCTATTGAGGGCGGTCCGGACTCAGACGGCGACCGGCATGTGCTGGTACTGGACCAGGACAACTGCGTTTTATACGAACTCTATTATGCCTGGCCAAATTCGGACGGGAGTTGGAACGCTGATTCGGGCGCAAAATTTGATCTGAACGCCAATGCCCCCCTCCGCCCAGCAGGATGGACTTCCGCCGACGCGGCCGGGCTGCCCATTCTACCTGGGTTGGTGCGCTACGACGAAGTCATGTCCGGCGCGATTAACCATGCCATTCGTTTTACCGCCCCCGTCACCCAAAACACCTACGTCTGGCCTGCCCGTCACCACGCGGGTGACCCCGGTGCCTACCTGCCTCCAATGGGGATGCGCTTCCGCCTGAAAGCCGGCTTCGACATTTCCGGCTTTTCCCCCGAAGTCCAGGTCATCCTCACCGCGATGAAACAATATGGCATCATCCTGGCAGATAACGGCAGTGCATGGTACATCTCCGGCGCGCCGGATGAAAACTGGGATAACGACAATCTCCACGAACTCGGCGACGTCCCCGGCTTTGCTTTTGAAGCGGTTGATTCATCCGTTTTGATGCTTGATCCCGACTCAGGCCAGGTTCGCTCCTGGCCGCCGAGTTTCACGGATTGGCTTTATTTACCATTGTTGGTGTCGCAATAGACTCACCCCGCTACCAAACCTACTGCAATCAGAGCCGCAACCACCCCCAGCCACTGCAGCCACGCCAGCCGCTCTCGCAGAATCAGCCAGGCTAAAAACACCGTCCCGGCAGGGTAAAGCGAGGCCAACACTGACGAAATGTCCAGACGTCCAGCCTGAGTCGCCAGCGCAAAAAAGACGTTCCCACCCGCGTCCAAAATACCCCCGAAAAGAATCAGCGCGGTAATCTTGCCAAACGCAACGCTCGAAGGACTTCTCCAACTTGAACGCAAAAAAACGACAAGTGAAACAAAGGTAATGGACGCCGAACGAGCAGCGACAATCGGCCAGTAAACTGCCCCAGTGCTGATCTGATCGAGCAAAATAAAGAACACCCCAAATCCCAACCCTGCAACCAACGCATACCGGAGGGCAGTGCTTCCAATTTTTACCCCTGGTTGTATATCGTCCTCTTCCCCTTGTGAAACCAGCCAGACTGCGATCAACGCAAAAACAAATCCCACAACCACTTTGGAGCCAGGCCAGCCTTCCAACAGCATCCCAAATACGACCGGCACAATTGCCGTAACGACCGCGGAGAGCGGCGCAACTACCCCAATCCGCCCCACCGCCATCCCCTGGTACAACGCCAGTAAGCCAATCACGCCGGAAATCCCTGCCGCCGCGCCTATAAACAAATCCCTACCTGCGGGTATTGGCTCCGCGAAGATCAAAACCGCCCCAATCAGCATAATCAGTCCTGATGCCTGTGAGACAATCACAACCAGGAAAGCACTTAGTTTCCGCGAGGCAAACCCACCGATAAAATCCCCCGCGCCCCAGGACGCTGCAGAGAGCAGACCAAATACGATAGCCGTCATTTCAGGTGGAAACACCCGGTGATTTTACTGCAAATTAGTAACTTCAAAGCTCAGAGTGAGAATAGACGAAAAAAAGGGGTGGGTGGGGGTGTACATCCTCACCCACCCCTTTTTTTCGGGGCACTTGTTATCATCGGGCGAGTAGACAAGCCGACGGGGATTCCGTACAATTCATTCTATGAACCGCGTCGTCATCACAGGTATTGGCATTGCCAGCCCGTTAGGGTGCACCATTGATACCTTCTGGCAAAATATCCTCGCGGGGCAATCCGGCATTGGCCCGCTCGAAGGGGAAGATTTTGAAAACCTGCCTGTTCGTATTGGCGCGCGGGTGTGCGACTACAACCCAGACGATCACTTTGACCGCAAAGAAACCCGGCGGATGAGCCTGTCCTCTCAGTTTGCCATCGTCGCGGCGAAACAGGCTATTATACAGGCTGTTCTGGAATCTGGGAACGTGAACTCGGTCGAAGTGGGAGTGATGATCGGCAGTTCGATTGGCGGGTTTGCGGCCAGTGACCCGGTGTTTCGCGACTATTACCAACGCGGGCGAAAGAGCGCGATGGTCATCCCACTTTCGATGAATTACGGGCCGTCGGCGAATGTGTCCATCCGGTATGGGTTTCAGGGGCCGCTATTCACCGTGGACGCGGCATGTGCGTCCGCCGCGCATTCGATTGGCTACGCGTACAACCTGATTCGCACCGGACAGTTGGACATTGCCGTCACGGGGGGTGCGGATTCGCCATTTTCGACCGGGGTGATGGAAGCCTGGGCAACAATGAAAGCGTTGTCTACACGTAACGACGATCCGGCAGAAGCCAGCCGTCCCTTCAGCCTGGATCGGGACGGGATGGTGTTGGGGGAAGGCGCGGGGATTTTGGTGGTCGAGTCGGCCGAATCGGCGATTCAGCGAGGGGTACCGATTCTGGCTGAAATCAAAGGGTACGGCGCGAGCGGCGACAGCTATCATATCACCCGGCCCAGCCAGCAAGGCCCCGCCCTCGCCATGCAGCGCGCCCTCAAAGATGCCGGGTTGACAACCGAACAAATTGACTTGATCAACGCCCACGCCACCGCCACCCAGCAAAACGACAGCACCGAAACCGCAGCGATCAAGACTGTATTCGGCAAGCAGGCATACCACATCCCCATCATTGGGTTGAAGGGTGCGCTCGGCCATTCCATCGCCGCGAGCAGCGGGATTCAAGCCGTCAGTTGCATCCTCGCCCTGCGCGACCAGATTGCCCCCCCCACCCTCAATGTAGCCATCCCCGACCCGGCATGTGATCTGGACTACGTTGCTGAAGGGGCGCGGCAAGTAACAGTCAACCAAATCATGAGCAATGCGTTTGCGTTCGGGGGGAGTAACGCCGTTCTAGTCATAGGGAAATACAGGGTATAATTTTCGGGATTTTATACCCCAGCTCCAAAGGACTGATTTTGAACCAAAACCCAAAATTGATCATCCAACAAGGCCCTTCTCCAGGGTCTGAATTGGAACTCTCGGGGGACAAAATCGTGATCGGGCGTGAGGCCCCGGCCAACGTCCTGATTCCCGGAGCGGGCGTCTCTCGCACCCATTCACAGTTGACACGGCAGGGGGATAGCTACGTCATCGAAGATTTAGGCAGCACGAACGGCACATTTTTGAACGGGACACACATCATCACCCCTACTCCGCTCACCTCCGGAGATTTGATCGGGTTAGGGCAGACGGTGATGTTGGAATACCAGGCCGGAGGGTTTACAGCGCCCGAGGCATCCCCTGCCCCTCTCCGGGTCGCCGACGCGCCCGGGGAAGCGGCCGCGACCGTCCTGGGAGACGTTGCTTCGCCCGAAGGCAGCCCGCCGCCACAGCTTGTCGTTGCCATCGCCGGTTCTCCCCCGCAAACCTATGCCCTCACCCGGCCCGCCTACACGCTCGGCCGGCTGGAAGACAACGACATCGTCCTGAACTCTCCTATCGTCTCCCGCCAACACGCCACGCTCGAACGAACGGACAACGGTGGATACCGGCTGGTCGTCCCAGCAAACGTCAGCAATCCGGTACAGTTGGCAGGCCGTCTGGTGACCGGTCCCGCCCGGCTCGCACACAACAGCACGCTGCGAATCGGTGGTGCTGACCCCGGCATGATGGTGACGATGACCTACACCCACCCTGCCGAAGCGGTTGCGGAACACGTCACGATTGATTTTGGCGAAAAAGATGTCATCCAGATTGGGCGGGATGCGAGCAACGATGTAATGCTAAACGTGCCGCAGGTCTCCCGCTACCACGCACAGATTGAGCGGTCGGCAAGCGGCTCCGGGTTCGAGATTTGCGGAGTGCCAACGGTACATATGTCAACGAGCAGCCAATCGAGGGTGATGTGTGGCTCCAGCCCGGCGACACGGTGCGGATCGGCGCATACCGGTTTGAAGTAGGTGAAGACAGCCTGGCTCAGTTCGACGAGACAGGAGGGCTGCGTGTCGAAGCGATTGGGCTGAACAAATGGGTTCGGAAAGACCTGAATATTTTGAAAGATATTTCGGTGATTTTTCAACCGCGCGAGTTCATTGTCGTGGTGGGACAAAGCGGCGGCGGGAAATCTACCCTCGTGGACAGCATCGCCGGATACCGGCCTGCCACGCATGGGGGTGTATTTGTGAACGGCGTGGATGCCTACAAGAATTTCGACGCTATCCGCAACAATATCGGCTTCGTGCCCCAAAAAGACATCATCCACACCGAATTGACCCCATACCAGGCGTTGGATTACGCCGCGCAGCTTCGGATGCCCGCCGACACGTCCAAAGCCGAACGCCACCAGCGTGTGATGGAAACGCTTGAAGACCTCGATCTCGTCCACCGGAAGGACGTGCAGATCAGCGGACTCTCGGGCGGGCAGCTCAAACGGGTTTCGATTGGCGTCGAGCTGCTTACCAAACCTGGCCTGTTTT
>DATDOR010000090.1:0-5667 GCA_035293165.1 Anaerolineales bacterium
GGAGGTTAAGAATTGTGACTCGGAGGGGGTTCGTGTTGGAAGCACGACGATAAGCCCGCCAGGGGTTTCCGATTCTTCCGGCAGCGGCCGGGTCGGAGCGGGGTCAATCGGAGGAATAGGCGGGGTGGTTTCTTCCAGGAAAATCCGAATCGCGCCAATCTGGAGAAATTCCAGGATAGCGGCGCGAACGGAGGGAACGGCCATCAGCCCGGTGAACAGGAGGATGATCAGGGCGGTGATCCACACCCAGACGGGGGTGAAGGATGATCGTAAACGGCGCTGCCCCCCGCGCAATTGAGACATCACCCGTCCGGCGACGTTGGGAGTGGCGGGGTAGGGAAATACCTGGGCGAGGTCTCGCACTTGTTTGGCAAATTCTGCTTCAAAAAATTCGGTTTCCATCGTTCACATCCATTTTCAAATCGGGGAATTCGCGTTCAATCACATCCCGTAAACGACCCAATGCCCGGCTGGTCCGAGATTTGACGGTTCCTTCAGCAAGCCCGGTAGCCTCTGCTGCCTCAGAAACGGGAAGTTCGAGAAAGTAGCGCAGGTAAATGATCTCCTGGTCATCTTGCCGGAGTTGCCGGATGGCCTGCCAGAGCCGTTTGGACTGCATCCGGCTGCCCACACGGCTCTCGACATCTTCACTCATGGGCGGTTCTTTCAGCCAACGGCGCTGCAAGGCTGCCCAATACCGTCCAAGCGCCCGGCGGCGGTTGCGGGAAAGGTTTGCGGCAATTTGCAATAACCAGGGCCGCAAGGGGCGGGACGCGTCGAACCGGTCCAACGCGCGGTAAGCGCGAATGAACGTTTCCTGCGCGGCATCTTCGGCATCCTCTGGATCACCCAACAACAAGTATGCCAGCCGGAAGACAGGCTCCTGGTAGAGACGGATCAGCCTTTCCCAGGCTGCGTCGTCGCCGTCCCGGGCGCGGTCAATCTCCTGCGATTCGCTCACAATATCCCTTGTTATGAACATTCATTGATCATACACCAGTCACCTGCATTTGGTTCCCATCGGTTCTCCAGGAATCGGCGGGGAGGTCTCCAGATTTTGGGGTGTGAGTGGGGTGTACACCCCACTCACACCCCAAAATCTGGCATTAACCACGGCAAATCTCAAAGAACCTCCCAACTCTTTTCCTCAAGGTTACGAGGTTACATTATAATTATCTAAATCATGAGTGATACCCTCCAAATCCTCGCCAGTTATGTGCCGAACTTTATTCTACGGCGCATTGTAAGAAATCCTGAACCTATCACGTCCCCAAAGCTGGAAAGTTTCCCGGCAGCGGTGATGTATGCGTACATCACCGGGTTTACCGCCTTAACCGAGCAATTAGAGGGTATTCTACACGCCGGGCAAGGAGCAGGGGCTGAGGCCGTTACCCGCACCATCAATGCTTACTTTGAGCAGTTTATTGATATTCTTCATGCCCATGGGGGGGATATCGCGAAGTTTACAGGCGATGGCGTGCTTGCTGTCTGGGCCACAGAGACGAACCTGCCTGCGGTCCAAATTGCATCAACCTTACGCGATGCCGTCCGGCGGGCCTCCCAATGCGGTCTCGCCGTCCAACGAGCACTCGAAAACTATCAAACCTCAGAGGCTACCCCACTTTCGATGCGAATAGGGATTGGGGCGGGAGATGTTTATATTGCTCATCTCGGCGGAGTGTTCAACCGGTGGGAAGTGCTTGTCGGAGGAGACCCGGTTCTCCAATCCCACACAGCAGAAAACAAAGCCAGGCCTGGAGAGGTTATTCTCTCTCCTCATGCCTACCGGCTCACCCGTGCTTTTGCAGATGGTTCCCCGCTCACTTCTGAGGAAAGTGAAGAGAAAGCAAGTGCTAGAATAGAAGGGGTTGGACTCCTGCTCAACACCGTGATTGAGCCATTGACCCCTCGCGCCCTGCCAGAGATCAAGCTTGCGCCCCACATGGAAGCGGCCTTGCGGCCATACATTCCGGCAGCCATTCTTACCCGCCTGGATGCCGGTCAATCTGCCTGGCTTTCAGAACTGCGTCGGGTTACGGTTCTATTCATCAATTTGCCGGACTTAAATCAGATGAGCAGCGAGACTTTAGACAATGCTCAACAAGCTTTGCGCGAGTTACAGCGTACGATTTACAAACAGCAAGGAAGTTTAAACAAATTGAATGTGGATGAGAAAGGTGCTACGCTGGTTGCTGCGTTAGGATTACCTCCGCTTTCCCATGCAGACGATCCTGAACGAGGCGCGCGCGCCGGTTTTGAAGCAGAAAAAAACCTGAGTGCCATGGGAATGCATGCCTTTGTCGGCATTGCAACCGGCCTCACGTTCAGCGGGGTGATCGGTAGTGCCCGGCGGCGCGAGTATACGATGATGGGGGACTCCGTCAATGTTGCTGCACGGCTCATGCAGGCCACGAAAAATCCTGAGACCGGCCTCAATCAGGAAGCTGGCCCAGTTTTATGCGATCTCAATACCTATGCAGGTGCAAATGTCGGGATCAATTTCGAGGCAATAACCCCTATCCGGGTGAAAGGGAAACGACACCTTGTGCCGGCATTTCAGCCCCTTCGCTTTCGCTCCAGCCCGATTGTGGACCGGCATGACGAATGGGCGCGCACACTGGTTGGCCGCGCAGAAGAACGGTTCACAATTGCCGAGCAGCTACAGGAACTGCAACGCGGCGGGGCAGGAGCCGTATTCATCATCGAAGGAGAGGCCGGTATCGGTAAATCCCGGCTTGTCAAAGAAATCATGGATCAGGCTAGATCGTTGGGAATCGCCAGCTATATCGGCGAGGGCGATGTGGTGGATCGGGAAAATTTGTATCACGTCTGGCAGCCGATTTTCCGCCAACTTTTGGATTTGGATGAATTATCCTCAACCGTTTCCGACCGTACCTTAAAGAAAATTGTCCGTTTGCTTTCTGAGCCTGAAATTATGCGTCTCTACCCACTGATGTCTGAAGTGTTGGATGTCAAGATAGATGACAATGAGATCACCTCACAAATGGAAGGGCAGATTCGAGCAAACAATACTCGCTATTTATTGGTACGGCTATTTGAAGAAGTTTGCAAGCAGACGCCAACCGTTTTAGTGTTGGAAGATACCCAGTGGATGGACACGGCTTCCTGGGCGCTTTTGCATGACATATGGGCCAAAATTCACCCGTTATTGGTGGTTATCGCCACCCGGCCGATGGATGAGAACGTGCCGGTGGAATATCAGGAAATCCTCAACGCGCCCGGAACCCAGCGAATGCAATTAACAGCCCTATCCTCATCCGAGGTAACCGATCTGGTTTGCCGTTGTCTGGATGTATCCACCATTCCCGAACCGGTTGCCCATCTCATTCAAGAAAAAGCGGAGGGGCACCCCTTTTACAGCCAGGAATTGGCATACGCTTTACGCGACGGGCAGTTTTTACGCTTTGAAAACGGAGAATGTTTCATCGCCCCAAACGTCAATCTGGAAGCCATCCCCTTCCCCAATACCGTACAAGGAGTGATCACCAGCCGTATTGACAGCCTGCCTCCTGCACAACAGCTCTTAATCAAAGTCGCCAGCGTCATCGGCAGGAGTTTTAATTTCGATCCACTTCACGATCTTTACCCCGTCACCAATGACAGACCTCGTCTCAAAAAGCATCTAAAAACGCTGGAAGAATTGGATATAACGGGTTTAGAGAGCCAGGAACCTAATCTAGCCTACATGTTTAAACATAGCATTACGCAAGAAGTATCCTATAGCTTGTTGCCCTTTGCGATGCGGCAACAATTTCACCAGCAGGTTGCAGAATGGTATCAGGCTCAATTTGAGGACGATCTCTCCCCCTACTATTTGCTCCTGGCTCATCACTGGAGCAATGCAGATGTAGCTGAGAATGCGGTAGAATATTATGAAAAAGCGGGAGAAAAAGCCTTGCGCGGGGGTGCATATCAAGAAGCCATTAGCGCCTTTAAACAGGCATTGGAATGGGACAAACAAATTTCGCGGGAAGGGGAAAAGCCGAGTATGTACGTTACTCGTCAAAAAAGCATCACGCCCTCGGACTTTCGTCGAGCACATTGGGAACGGCAAATTGGACAAGCCTATATTGGCCTGGGGCAGATTCCGGTCAGTCATGAGCATTTAAAACGTGCTTTGGTTTTACTTGGACGCCCGGAAAACCCAGAAACCCTTCCATTGATTGGATTTATCCTTTGGCAATTCTTGAAACAGATCTATTTTCGTCTCATGCCCGACCGAATCGCAAATATTCCAGAGTCGGGCCGCCAAACTATTTTGGAAGCTGCCCGGATTTTCAGCTTCCTTTCTGAAAATTACTTCTATTTGAAAAAAAATCTCCCCTTAACGCACGCGGCGATTCGCACACTGAATTTGACCGAGCGGTCCGGGCTTACCTCTGAACTGGCAACTGCTTATGCCAATATGGGGATGTTGATGGGAGTCATTCCTATTCACCGTTTTGCTCGTTTTTATCTCAAGCGTGCACTCGAAACCGCTAAAGCGTTGGATTTACGTGCTCCGCTTGCTTACGTGAATCTGATCATCTCCTTGTACTCGTTAGGAACCGGGGACTGGGATCGTGTACGAGACGCCATCGAGGACGCGATCCACCTGTACCGGGAATTGGGCGATCATCGCCGCCTGGGAGAAGCCCTCAGTTTAAAGGCCATTCGCCTGCATTTTCTCGCTCAATCCCGTGAAAGTAATCAGGTATACGAAGAACTCCACCAGTTAGGAGAGAGCACTGGGGATGTCCAACAAATTACCTGGGGGCTGGATGGTCAGGCTACCAATTTGATCCGCTTAGGGAAGTTAAAGGAAGCCGCCATCCTGTTAGAAAAAACGCAGCCCCTCTTTGCACGCAGCAATGATCGAGCCGAAGAGACTGTCTATTATGGAACGCTTGCAATCACCCGTCTCTATCAGGGTGATATGGCTGCCGCCCGCCTGGCGGCCGATAAAGCGCTTGCGCTAGGCAGCGGTGACTCCCCGGTGTACTCAGCGCTCGAAGGATATGCTGGCACTGTTGAAACCTATTTATCTCTGTGGGAAATCCACCCCTCTGAACAAAATACGCTTGCTCCGAAAGCTTTGCAAGCCCTGAAGGCTTTACAAGGCCATGCGAGCCGGTTCCCATTCGGCAAGCCACGCACCTTGATCTGGCAAGGTATGTACGAATGGCTGGTTGGGAATCATGAAAAAGCGTTCCGAACCTGGAAGCGTGCCAGCGAATCGGCCCAGAAAATAAACTTACGTTACGAGGAAGGGCTTGCCCATTATCAAATTAGCCGGCATTTATCCAAAAATGACCCGATATACCGTGAACATTTAGGAAAGGCGAGAGAAATTTTTCATGATCTGGAAGTGCGTTACCCGGATGTGATGGCGATCTAAGCGATGAAAAAATCTGAGCTTCTCGCAAAATTGGAACAATCCCGCGCGGATTTCCTGGAACTACTTGATCCCATCGCCGAAGAAGAGATGCGCGAACCCGTCCTGGCAGGGGGTGGACCATTAAAGATATCCTTATCCACCTCATGCTGTGGGAAGCCGAGCTCATCAAACTCCTCTTTCAAGCCCAACAAGGTCGCCCACCCCAAACCATCCTCAACAGCAAGGAACCCACCGACAAAGTCAACGCGCGTTGGCATGCCCAACATAAA
>DATDOR010000091.1:0-4544 GCA_035293165.1 Anaerolineales bacterium
TGGGTCTGCAATGTGTTGGGGGGGGACAATGGGGACTTCAATCATTTCGTCGCCGAAATAAATGGTTGCGCCTTTCTCACCCTGCGTGACGACCAGAAAGTCAACGTGGTCCAGAATATCTTTCTGGGACATGCCTGTCGCTCTCTGGATCAGGCTGTACTCATAGTCGTTGACGAACAATGCTTTTGCACCTTCCACCCCCTTCCGTAAATCCTCCCCCTCCAAACGGACGATTTGCTGGCTGGGATCGTAAAAATACGGGATGAACAATTCCTGGCACTCATCCACGCAGCGCCGCATGGCAGCGGGTTCGTTGGCCGAGATGACCACCAGGTCGGGATGGCCGCAGTCCAGATCATAAAAAGACAGTTCAGACGCAAACGCCATCGCGCCCGGATAAAAGCTGGCAATCTGGTTATTATCGCGGTCTGTGTTCGCAAAAAAGGACGCCGTATTGACACCCGGCACAACGCGCACGAGTGAAGTGTCAATGCCGTGACTCTCCAGCCAAAGGCGATATTCTTCAAAATCTTCGCCCACGGCGGCGAGCAAACGGGATTTCCCCCCCAATAATGCCAGGTTATAAGCAATATTCGGTGCAATCCCTCCACGCAGCCGGACCATCGAGTCGACAAGAAAAGAAAGGCTGATCGTATTGAGTTTTTCGGGCAGGATGTGATCGGCAAACCTGCCGGGAAATTTCATCAAATAATCGTAGGCGATGGAGCCAGCGAGGATAATGTCCATGGGTGTAGGGTACACAGGTAGACAAAAGATACAAGTATACAGGTATACAGGTACTCAAGGAATGTCATTGTTTACCTGTTTACGTGTCTACCTGTATCCCTCATTACCTGTCCACCTTTCCTCCTTCTACCATATTTCGTAAAGTTATCTCAAACGGCGGGTATGCCACCCCGTTCTCTGTGACAATGCCGGTCACCAGGCGAGCGGGAGTCACATCAAAGGCGGGGTTCCGTGCCCGGGCATTTTCCCGTGCGCTTGCGGGGGCGGTGTGCAGGCCCCCTTTTTGAAGATCAAGCACTTCGTCAGGGTTCCGTTCCTCGATAGGGATCAGCTCACCACTGGCAAGGGATAAATCAATGGTCGAAGTCGGGACAACGGAGTAAAACGGGACATCATTATCATAAGCAGCGAGGGCAAGCATGTACGTTCCAATCTTGTTTGCCACATCCCCGTTGGCTGCGGTCCGGTCAGAGCCGACGAAACATTTTTGCACCTGCCCGGTGCGAAGGAAAAATCCGGCCGCGTTATCGCTGATGATGTCGTAGGGGATGCCGTATTGTTCCAGTTCCCAGGCAGTGAGCCGCGCGCCTTGCAGGCGGGGACGGGTTTCGTCAACCAATACATGGACTCGTTTGCCCAGCTCGTACGCCATGCGTATCACACCGAGGGCGGTACCCCAGTCCACCGTCGCGAGTGCGCCGGTATTGCAGTGATGGATAACGGTGTCGCCATCCTGGATGAGTTCGGCGCCGCGCCGCGCCATGCGCTGGTTGATTTCAACATCTTCATCGGCAATGCGCTGCGCTTCGCGTAGAACAGCTGATTGGACATCGTCTGCCCCTCCCGGTACGGCTGCGGCAACGTTCAGTACGCGTTTGAGCGCCCAGGCCAGGTTAACGGCGGTTGGGCGGGCCGCGTGGAGCACTTCGCTGGCGTCCTTCAAATCCGCACGGAGTGCATCAGGCTCACGAGCGGGGGATTGTTGGGCAGCGAGGGCCAGGCCAAATCCAGCCGTAGCGCCAATGGCAGGCGCGCCGCGAACGACCATGTCTGTAATGGCTTGAGCAAGAACGTGGTAGTCATCATAGGAAATGATCTTGAACGCTCCGGGCAGGATGCGCTGGTCAATCATCTCAAGCTGATTGGTCTGGTAATTCCACTGGACGGTTCGCATGAGGGGTCAGGGGACACGAAAAAACGCCCTCTTGTGAGAGCGTTGTTCTACTGAAGAAGCGGACGAATTGTAACGCACGCATTGGGCTTTGTCAAAGAAAAGGTGGACAGGTCATCAGAAATATGAAGGAGCAAAATCTGTTTACCTTGACACCGATCTTTTCCCTGGTTATAGTGATCTTCATGCAGAACACCCCATGCCGATTTCCAAAGAGCCTTTTGAAGCGCACAATCGCCATCTTCCTCTGTGGAATCATGGCCTGGGCACTCATTGCCTGCAAAATCAGTGTTCCGATTCCTTTCCTTGCCACCCCAACACCCGCGGCCACACATACCCCTACACCAACGCCGACTCTTCCCCCCACACCTACTGCCACTCCCACCCCAACCCCGCTCCCCGCTGTCCGCGTCGAACAGGGGGACTATGCCCTGTTTGTCGGAGATTGGGACACGGCAGAGCAAGAATTTTCCTCCGTTTTGCAAGATAACCCCGAACCGGCCATCGAAGCCGCCGCAAACCTTGGGCTTGCCCGGGTACAGTCCGCACGCGGAAACCCGGCAGGGGCGTTGGAAACTTTACGCGGGTTGGTGAACCGTTTCCCGGACAGTCCCGCTGCCCCGACCGCTTATATCTTTTTGGGCCAGGTGTATGTCAACTTGCAGCGCTATGGGGAAGCAGCAGATGCATACCAGCGGTATCTGGAATTGCGTCCGGGGGTGATCGACGCGTACGCGCTGGAATGGTTGGGGGATGCGTACTTCAACGGGGGGGAGTATGCGCTGGCGGCAGAAGCCTATCAGGGGTCGGCAGCCGCTCCCCGCGTGGGACAGAATGAACCTTTGTTGATCAAGCTCGGGCAGGCGTCCACGTTTGCGGGCGATACCACGACGGCATTAGCCACCTACGATAGCATTTACCAGACCACCAGCAATGATTTCTACCGGGCGCAGGCGAATTACCTGCGCGGGGAGATTTATACGCTGCTCGGCCAGCCGGACGTGGCGTATGATTTCTACCGGGAGTCGGCGGCCCAATACCCCTACGCAAGCCCTGCCTACCTGGGGATGATCCGGCTGGTGGAAGCGGGGGCGGCGGTGAATGAGTTCGACCGGGGGTTGGTGGATTATTACGCCGGGGAGTACAGCCTGGCGGTGGCCGCGTTTGACCGGTTCCTGACCGATGAGGGCGACGGTAACGTTACCGAACACAATGGTGCGGCGCATTATTACAAAGGGTTGGCGCTCCTGGAGATTGATGCTCCCGAAATGGCCATCGCTGCATGGGACGAACTGATTGCGACCCACCCGGTGGAGGACGCGTTTTGGGCTTTGGCCTGGGAGGAGAAAGGTCTTACGCAATGGGCCTATATGGAGGATTATGCGGGGGCGATTCAGACATTTTTGGGTTTTGTAACGACTGTTCCCGCACACCCCCGCGCCGGAGAATTCCTGTTTTTCGCGGCCCAGGTTGCCGAACGTGATGGGCAGCTTACGCAGGCGGCAGCGTTGTGGGAGCAGTTGACCGTGGATTTTCCAGGCGATGCGCTGGGGACGCGGGCGAGTTTTTTGGCAGGCATCACCCGCTACCGGACGACGGAATACTCCCTGGCGCTGCCGGATTTTCAGCGGGCGTTTGACCGGGCAGAGTCCCCCGCAGAAAAGGGCGCGTCCGCCTTGTGGCTGGGCAAAACCCGCGCGGCCATGGGCCTGGAGGACGAGGCTCGACTGGCCTGGCAGCAAGCTGCCAGCTTCGACCCGACCGGGTATTACAGCGAGCGAGCACTGGAACTGCTGGACGGCGGCGTCCCGTTCACACCCCCGGAGGTGGTTGACTTCGTCGTAGATTGGGAGGCAGAGCGGAGAGAGGCGGCGGATTGGATTGCGAGTGTATTTCCGCTCCCTGAGGGAACCGACCTGTTCGGGTTGGGCGCGCTCCCCGATGACCCGCGCTTTATCCGGGGAGCCGAACTCTGGCGTTTGGGGCTGTACGAGCAGGCGCGGTCCGAGTTCGAAGACCTGCGCCTGTCTTTTCGGGATGATCCTGTGCCTAATTTTCAGTTGGCGAGTTATCTGGTGGATTTGGGTTTGTACCGCACGGCGATATTTTGCGCCCGGCAGGTGTTGACTCTGGCAGGCATGGACGATGCCAGGACCATGAGCGCGCCAGCGTGGTTCAACCATGTGCGGTTTGGGTTGTATTACCGGGAATTGGTCATGCCCATTGCGGAGGAAAATCGGATACACCCGCTATTGGTGTGGAGCCTCATGCGGCAGGAGAGCCTGTTCGAGGGGTTTGTGCGCTCGTCGGCAGGGGCGCGCGGCCTGATGCAGATCATCCCCAGCACAGGCGACGGCATTTTCAACAACCTGGGCTGGCCGGAAGGGTATACCAGCGACGATCTGTACCGCCCAATCGTCAACCTGACATTTGGCATGGATTATCTGGCCGATCAAATCGTGTTTTTAAATGGGAACTTGTATGCCGCCCTGGCGGCTTACAACGGTGGGCCTGGAAATGCCCGGGTCTGGCAGGGGTTGGCGGGGAGCGACCCCCGAGCCGGGGGTGACCCCGATCTGTTTTTAGAGGTGGTTCGTTTCGAGGAAACGCGGAATTACATCCGGGG
>DATDOR010000092.1:0-5190 GCA_035293165.1 Anaerolineales bacterium
ATCCTGCATGAATTGTGTTTTGGCTTCCATAGAAAACCTTCTTTCGAAACTACTCAGCCCAGCATGGAAGTGACCCGAAAAAAAGGTGTGCGTGGGGGTGTCCACCCCCACGCACACCTTTTTTTCGGAGAGACCTCTGTGTTAGCCTGAGCAGTTACGATACGTTTATTATTTAACCCCCTGTTGTTCGAATCAGAGGGAAAACGGTTCTACACAGCGTGGCTGAACAGTGATAAACCTGCCGTTATCCTTTCCCTTGCAGGCTCCAACATCCGATATGATCGTGCGACGCTGGATTTTCGCCTGCCAAAAATCAAATTAACCTGCACAAATTGTGCTTTGGAGAATCCAATGCGTATAACTATTCCACACGCCACTGAAAGGCTCGGCGCTGTGTTAGTTCACAGTATTCAAAAAGTATTCGAGCTTGACTCAGGGCTTAGCGATTTTTTGGCCCCAAATGATCATTCCTTTGTCCGTAGAGTCCCCTATGATGAAATTTATGAACACCAAAAAAATCTGGTGATCATCGTGCCCATGCGGAATGAACGAATTCGCCTCGTTGAAGGGGTTTTATGCGGCATCCCCAATCAATGCCTGACCATTATTGTTTCCAATAGCCCGCGGACCCCAGTCGATCGTTTTGCCATCGAGCGCGATGCGTTCGAGCGGTATTCAAACTTCACCAATAAACGGGTTGTTATCGTCCACCAAAAAGACCCTGTCCTGGCCGAAGCCCTTCAAGAAGCCGGATATTTGGATGCCATTGATGAAGAAACAGGCTTGGTGAAAGATGGTAAAGCCGAAGGGATGATCCTCGGGACATTGCTGGCCCGGATGAGCGGACGCAAATACCTCGGTTTTATTGATGCAGACAATTATTTCCCCGGAGCTGTTCTGGAGTATATCCAGGAATATGCAGCTGGTTTTGCCATGAGCAAATCCAAACATGCGATGGTGCGTATTTTCTGGCATAGCAAACCCAAAATTGTGAACGAAAGCTTATTCTTTGCCCGTTGGGGCCGGACCTCGCGCCAGACCAATCGCTATCTGAATGACTTGATTGCCGAGTATTCGGGGTTTGAAACGGATATTATCCAAACAGGAAATGCCGGAGAACATGCAATGACGATAGATTTAGCGATGTTGTTAGGGTTTTCATCAGGCTATTCGATCGAGCCGTTTCATTATATTGATATGTTCGAGAAGTTTGGCGGGTTGGGTGTCCCTATTCAAAGCGCAGTTGCTGAACAACCGATTGAGGTGTATCAGATCGAGTCTCGTAACCCGCATCTACACGATGCCGAAAAGGGCGAAGAGCATATTAACGGGATGACCTACGCCGCGCTGCAGGTCATTTATCATTCCTCAATTTGCCCGGAACACCTGAAGAAAAATTTACAAAAAGATATGAAAAAACTCAATTCTTCAAACGACGAAAAACAGCCTCCCAAAGTAGATTACTACCCTGCCTTAAAAGATGTAAATATGGATGTTTTTTTGAAAGCAACACAAGATCACCCATACACCGAGATTCTAACTGGGAAAGGAGTAAAATGAATGGATAAGATAAGCAAAAGCAATATGCCCCAACCCCTCACGATTCACTTGATTACCCACAACCATTGGGACAGAGAATGGATATTTACCGCCCGTTATGCCAATCGCTGGCTCCCCACTTTCTTTAAAAATCTATTCGATACCCTGGAAAAGCAACCTGAATACCGTTTCGTTCTCGATGGCCAGACGCGTATCATCGAAGACTATCTGTACCTGCTTCCTCCGGACGAAGCAGCAGCCCGCGAACGGGATATTCGCCACTACGCGCGTCGGGGGCAGTTACTGGTCGGACCTGCCTATCTCCAACCGGATTGGACATTGGTCAGTGGGGAAGCGTTGGTGCGTAACCTGCTGATCGGGCACAAGACCGCTTCCCGGTATGGCCCGGTGATGAACGCGGCCTGGCTATTAGACAACTTCGGGCAAATCGCCCAGGCGCCGCAAATCCTTCGGGGATTTGGCATCCAGGGGGCATTTGCCTGGCGCGGGATAGACATGCCGGACGATCAACTGAAAACAGAATTTTGGTGGGAAGCGCCCGATGGTTCACGAGTTTTGGGGGTGTACCTGCTCGATAGCTACCGGAATGCAATGGTTCTCAACATGACCCGCCATATCGCGACTGAGCGTATCCTGTCTCATGCTGGTTTGTTGCGCCAGTTTGCCGAAACGCCTAATGTGTTGTTGATGAATGGTTACGAGCAGGTTCCACAACCGGATGATGTCCTCCCGATTGTTCAAGAGTTCAATCGAAAGATGGAACCGGAAATGACCTGTGTACAAAGCACGCCGCCAGACTACCTCGCTGCTATCCTGCAAAACAATCCGGTGTTACCCGTGATCCAAGGCTACCAATACAGCGGTCGGCTTGCACCCATATTGAAGGGCGTGTTTTCCAGCCGGAACCCACTCAAACAACAAAACAATGATTGTCAACGGGAATTGGAGCGTTGGGCAGAAAAGTTTACGACATTTGCCTGGACATTCGGTTTCGACTACCCGGAAGACCGGTTTGAAACCGCGTGGAAGACTCTCTTGCTCAACCATACCCATGATGATGTTTGTGGTTGCTGTATTGATCCGATAGCGAGGGATATGGAAGAGCGTTTCGCCGATGTTTACCGGATGGCTTCGGTCATGTCCCAGGAAAGTTTGCTGGCGATCGCCCAATCGGTGGATACCTCCCACATGGATGGAATGGCAATTCTTGTGTTCAATCCCTCATCTCGCCCTCGCCAGGAAGTGGTTCCTATTTCAATTAACCTGCCCGAAGAGATGGACGATTTTTGCATCCAGGGTAGACGTGGCAAAGTGTACCCCTACCAATTGATCAGCCGGATCGGCACCAAAGTGGACCTGTATCTCTGGGGGGAAAATGTTCCCTCGGTTGGATACAAAACCTACTACATCAAAACGGGCGCATGTCCCACCACCGGGGAATATCCAACCGTCACCGTTTCGGAAACAGAAAATGTCATGGAAAACGACTATCTTCGCGTTCAGATCAATACAGATGGAACCTTGAATGTTTATGACAAAAAACAGGCCGATGCCTATGAAAACCTGGGCTACTTTGAAGATGGAGGCGATGCAGGGGATACGTATGACTATTCGTATCCCGAAAAAGACAAAATTTTCACCACTTTGGGGCGACCCGCAAAAATCACCGTCGAAGCAGCGGGGCCGCTCCTGGCGCGTTTTCGTATTGAGACCAGTTTAGACCTGCCGGTTGCCTTGACCCCAGACCGAAAATCCCGCAGCTCTCAACGCCGCACAGTCCCCATTGTGTCCTTCGTAGAACTTTCAGCTAATGCAGGGCACATTGAAATCCGAACCCAAATCAACAATGCTGTCAAAGACCATCGCCTGCGTGTGATGTTCCCAACGAACATCCAGACCCATCATTCTCAAGCGGGAATGCCTTTTGACATTGCAACCTTCCCCATCACCGATGATTCATCCTCGGCCCAAGTCCCTGAACGCGTCAAAGAACTCATGTTGGCTGGACGGTATACCGTCCCCGTCAATACCCGGCCTTTCCGCCACTTCGTTTTCCTGTCGGATAATGAGAGCAGTTTGACGATCTTTAGCCATGGCTTGATGGAATACGAAGTGCTGCCGGAAAACCAGACAATCGCCCTCACGTTGTTACGCAGCGTCGGTTGGCTCGCACGGAATGATCTACTCACCCGGATCGGGGATGTAGGGCCGCACATCTTCACCCCCCAGGCGCAATGTTTGGGCGTGCAAACCTTTGAGTATTCGATCTTTCCGCACGGCGGCGATCTCAACAAGGCCAATCCCATTTTCGAGTCCGACCGGCACGCCTTGCGATTCCGCGCCGTGCAAACCACAAACCATTCCGGGCGTATACCGGATGAATTCTCCTTCTTCTCCTGGGTTTCTCAAGAAGCCCAAAAAGGGTTTAAACTGACTGCGATGAAAAAATCCGAGGATGGCGATGGACTCATTATCCGCTTGTTCAACAAACTCGACAAACCCGCGAGAGGGCGGGTGAAGCTCGCTGTAAAGGTTCTCAAAGCCTGGCGAACCAATTTGAATGAGGAAAACCAGGAAGAGCTGCATATCGAGCGGGGTCAAATTCATTTCCAGGCTCGTAAAAAAGAGATCGTTACGATCAGGGTTCAGTTTAAACCCTGGAATTGGATCAACGATTTCCAGAGGTTTACCAGCCAGGTGCTCCTGTCCCCTGTTTTGGACAAACCCCTGCCCCCAGTTGAGGAGCCTTCTTTGATTACCGAAGAAGAAGTTGCCAGTGAAAAGGAGCGCGCACATGAACTTGAAGAAGCTTTCTGGCATAAGGTTCGGGATGCTTATATGTTCAATGAACAAATGGAACGCCAGACTCGTCCTGACCCGACTCAACTGGCCGAATTGCATCGGCTCAAAGGTCAGGAGGCGACCCTGTCACGTCAGGTATTAGAAGCGCAGATTTCAAGTTTGTTAGCTCAACAATTATTCGTCACACGCCAGATGGAAAGCAAGCTCGATAAGATGGGGGATGACCTGAACTGGGCCAGGATTCGCAAACGCGTGGGAGAGTTTTTGATCCACTATTATGAAGGGTTAGCGAACGGTAAATGACCAAACCAGTCCCAATCCTCTTCACCGACATAGACGGAACTCTTATTGATTTTGAATCCTTTGCGACCGAAGAGACCCAATTCCCAGTTACCCAACTCATTGAGAAAGGAATTCCGATCATTCTATGCTCCTCCAAAACCCGCCAGGAACAGGAACATTACCGGCAAATCTATGGCCTGCCCGATCCATTCATCGTCGAAAATGGCAGCGCTATTTTTATCCCGCACGGGTATTTTGCATTTGAATTCCCACTTCACCGGCAAACGGTTCAATATGATGTTCTCGAGTTGGGATTTCCGGCTTCTGAAATTCAATCTCAACTCCATTTTGTTCGGGAGAAAACTGGCCTGAATTTCCATACCTACCAGGATTTATCGCTACCCGAAATTTGCCGGATCACAGGCTTATCCTCCGAACAGGTCGAGGTTGCCCGGCAGCGCGAATACAGCGCAACGATCCTTACGCCCCTCTCGAACGATGCCAGGGCACAGCTGACCACGACTCTGACAGGAACGGGTTTGCAAC
>DATDOR010000093.1:0-5600 GCA_035293165.1 Anaerolineales bacterium
ACCGACCGTTCCCACGCGGCCAGGTGGACGAGGTGGTCTTTGACGCTCCAGCCCTGTGCATCATAAAGGGTGGTCATCTGGGTTTCGGATAATCGTGCCAGGGCGGTTTGGAGGGCGGCCCATTGGCGCTCAATTTCGGGAAGGAGTACGGCTTTCGTGGTAATAAGTTGTTCGGTCATGGGAAAAGCTCCTGGTTTTGTACAATGAGCAAGAATTTAACTACGAAGGACGCGAAGGAACACGAAGGAGGATTTGGTTTTTCTTTGTGAACCTTTGTGCACTTTGTGGTAGGCAGGTAATCTACTTGGTTCCGGCAGCGTTAGGGAATGTCCCGTTCCATTAGCAAAACATCTTTTTGATCGTCACGTGGTCCTAAACTGACCCAACCATGTTTGCGGTAGTACGAAATGGCTCGTACATTCGTTGGGCTGACCGATAACTGTGCGCGTCGAACCCCCTTCTTTTCGAGGACCTCCACCGCATACTGGTGAATAGCGTTCCCCAACCCTGTTCCGCGGACTTCGGGGGCCAGGTAGAACAGGTTGATATACCCCGACGCCTCGCTCCGAACTTGCATCTCCATCTGCCCGACAATTTCCCCATCCAAAATGACATGAACACACCCCTCTGGGAACTTTTCAATGAGTGTTTGCAGCCAGGTTAAGTATTTTTCACCATTCGCGCCCGTTTGCTTTTCAAAGCGTTCTTCACCGTCCGGAAAGCTAACCGCATAAGAATCCCGCCGGAATTTCACGCAAATGGCGGCGTTGCGAGGGAGATGGATAGTTTCGAATCGGATGTTTTTCATCTGAACAGGGTTATTTCTTCCGCGGGCTGGTTTTTCGTGTGCTTGTTTTGCCTGATGCTGTAGAGCTGCGCGTACGGGTCTTTCGAGTGCCGGGTTTTGGTGTCGTCTTCCCTTTGCTCGCCGTGCCAGACTTTGACCGCTTTGTTCTTGACTTGCTGGATGTGGTACTGTGTGTACGCCGGGCAGGTTTAGGCTTTTCCTCCGGGGGCGTTTCCTTCACCGGGCGGGGATAATCAATCGGGATCGTCAGATTCAACACCTCATCCCCGGGTTTCAAATCCACAACCGTTGTTCCCCGCGCGGCACGGGTTCGTACCGGGGCTGCATCCAGTCGTAACGCTTTCGGAGCCAGTTTGAGCAAGTTTGCCGTCACCCGGTCATTGGGTTTGCCTGTTGCCACCCCCACCAATCGCGTCCGGGTCGGGAGCGACCAGGCAATTACCCCTTGGCCGTACCGTCCTTGTGTCGGGAATTGGTCCGGCTTTACCCGTTTCGCCTGTCCGTTCGAGGCCATCAAGAAAATTTCACCCTTCTCCGTGATCATTTCTGTGCCGGTGACTTGATCGCCCACTTTGAGTTTGATTCCCATCACGCCCGCCGCAACCAATCCCATCGGACGGACATCGTCTTCCGAAAAACGGATGGCCATCCCGCTGGCTGTGGCAAGCAAAATTTCTGCCTTACCATCCGTGAGCAGCACCCAACCCAGGCGATCCCCCTCGTTGACTTTCACCAGGGTGAACGCCTGCGCGCTGGGGCCGGGGAGTTCGCCGATTTCTGTCTTTTTCACCATCCCCCCGCGTGTCACCGTTAAGGCGAACCAACCCTCGGCGCGTACATCCTTCGCAGGCAGATTGAACACCACGGCCAATAAGTCATCACTCTTTAGCGACGAAACCCGGTGGAACTCCGTCCCTTGATCGGGATCGTCCGTCTCTGGCAGAGTATGGACAGCGATGGCGGCTGCGTCGCCGTCTTCGGTAACCAGATAGAGGGTGTCCTGGGTATGTGCCTGCAGCAGCCACGCCGGGGCCGCGCGCCCACTGATTCGGGGTTGTTTATCGCCAATCGTCCGGCTCACTACTCCCGCTTCGGTTACAGATACCCATACCGTCTTGTCTGGGGCCAGATCACGGGCGGTCAGTGCGTCACGTCGTGTTTGGCCTTCTCCCAGCCGGACGATTTGCGTTCGCCTGCGGTCGCCGTAAGCTTCCTTGACTTTGCCCAGTTCTTCCGCAATCACCGCGCGGATTTTTTTAGGAGATTTCAATAACGTTTCCAGGCCGCGAATGGTCTTGAGGAGTTCCTGGTATTCATCTTCGATCTTCTTGCGTTCCAGTGCAGCCAGGCGGCGGAGGGGCATGTTGAGGATGGCCTGCGCCTGCACTTCGGTCAGCTTGAACCGCCTCATCAGGTTGTTTTGCGCCGTTTCAGCCGTTTGCGACCGGCGGATCGTATCAATGACTTCGTCCAGGTTTTTGAGCGCAATGCGTAACCCTTCCAGGATATGGGCACGTTGTTTGGCCTTTTCCAGGTCATACTCGCTCCGCCGGCGAATGACAACCTGCCGGTGGTCGAGATACACACGCAGGGCCTGTTTAAGCGGAAGCAAGCGCGGCTCACCATCCACCAGCGCAAGGGTGATGATGCTGAAAGTGGACTGCATTGGGGTTTTTGCATACAGGTCGGCCAGGATTTGGCTGGCTTCGGATGCCTTGCTGAGTTCGATCACGATCCGCATCCCTTCGCGGTCGCTCTCATCGCGCAGGTCGGTGATGCCGGTCAGCTTTTCTTCCCGTACCTGGTCGGCAATCCGCTCGATCAAACTGGATTTGTTTGTCATGTAAGGCAGTTCCGTGACGATGATCCGGGCACGGCCGCGGCTCATTTCTTCGATATGGGCACGGGCCTGTAAAGTGATACGCCCCCGTCCACTGCCGTACGCGCTCTTGACGACATCATCGTCCGAAGGGACAAGAATAATTCCTCCGGTTGGGAAATCCGGCCCCTGGATGAAACGCATCAGATCGTCCACATTGATGTCATCCAACCGATCCCACCGTTCAAGCATATAAATGAGCGCGTCCACCACCTCACTCAGATTGTGTGGAGGAATGCTGGTAGACATCCCGACGGCAATGCCGGTTGCACCGTTGACGAGCAGGTTGGGGATGGCGGCAGGCAGAACGGAAGGCTCCTTCAGCGTGCCGTCGAAGTTGTCGGTAAAGTCCACCGTGTTCTTCTGGATGTCGGAGAGCATGTCGCCGGCAGGAGAGGCCATGCGGGCTTCAGTGTACCGCATGGCGGCGGGCGGGTCACCATCTACGCTGCCGAAGTTGCCTTGCCCGTCCACCAATTGATAGCGCATGGAGAAATCTTGCGCCATACGGGCCATCGCTTCATAGACAGCCACATCCCCATGTGGGTGATATTTCCCCAATACTTCTCCAACGATGCGGGCGGATTTTTTATGCGATGAATCTGTGCGGAGGCCCATATCGTACATCGCGTACAGGATACGCCTGTGGACAGGTTTAAGCCCGTCTCGGGCATCCGGCAGGGCGCGGGCAACAATGACGGACATGGCGTAGTCAAGGTACGCCTGTTGCATTTCGTGTTCGATATCAATTTTGCGGACAAGGCCGATTTCCATTGGTTACTCCGTATTTCGTATGCCGTTTTTAGAACAGATAAGCGAGTTTATGTTAAGCGGGAACAAGGGAAACGTCAAGTTTCTATTAAATGCAAAACTCCCGGGTTTGAACCACCGGGAGTTTGTGATTGAAGTTTGGTAATTGCTCAGACTAAGGCAGATGAACGGGTTTATTTCCACTCTGCGTAGTCACCAAATTGGATAGGATGACTAAAAATCTTCGTCTAAGTCGTCAAAGTCCCCAAAGGCTTCAAGTTCTTCCTCGAATTCCATACTCATGGAATCCATTTCCAGATCTTCTGCTTGCTTGGAAGGCAGGCGATTATCAAACCCATGTTCCCGCATGTGTTGGGTGTTGTAGCCCGTACCAGCAGGGATTAGCTTGCCGATGATGACATTTTCCTTCAATCCTTCCAGGTTGTCTTCACTGCCCGCAATCGCTGCCCCAGCCAAAACTCGGATGGTGTGTTGGAAAGAAGCAGCAGATAGAAAGGACACCGTGTTCAACGAAGCTTTGGTGATGCCGAGCAAAACATCGGTGTACTTAGCGGGTTGCTTGCCTTCCGCCAACAAGGTCTCGTTCAAGCGGCGCAGTTCCAGACGGTCAACCAGGTCACCGGGCAGCAATCCAGAATCACCAGGGCGTGTCATCTGAGCACGGGACATCATCTTACGGATGATGATCTCGAAGTGTTTGTCGTGAATATTTTGCCCTTGTGAACGGTATACATTCTGGACTTCGGAGAGCAGGTATATCTGGCAGGCTTCGCGTCCCTGAATGCGGAGAATCTTATGCGGGTTGAGGGAACCTTCGGTCAGCGCTTGCCCGGCTTCGACTTTATCGCCGTTCCGGATCAGAATGCGGGCTGTTGTTGGGATGTTGTATTCCGCTTCTTCGCGTTGTTCATATCCGATCAACACTTTATGGCCTTCGATCCGGACTCGTCCGGCATGTTGGGAGGTGACTTTTGCTTCTCCAAGCGAAGCAATGATATCGCCCTCTGCAACCTGGCCACCATCCTCAACGGTGATATGCCAATCTTCCGGTAAGTCATATTCATCGTTGACCATTTGGCTGTACTCAATTTTGACTGTACGAAGGTCACTGTACCGGTCATTTTGCACAATGTGGGCGATACCGCTAATCTCGGATACGACCGCCTCACCTTTCGGGGTGCGGCGGGCTTCCAGCAACTCTTCCACGCGAGGGAGACCGGTGGTAATGTCACTACCAGCCGCAACACCACCAGTGTGGAATGTGCGCAGGGTGAGCTGGGTGCCGGGTTCACCAATGGACTGGGCAGCCACAATCCCAATCGCAGAACCGACATCCACGAGTTCGCCAACGCCCATATCAATTCCATAGCAGCTTGCACAGATCCCTTTGTCCATTTCACAGGTTAAAGGCGAACGGACCTTGACTTCCTGTATCTTTGAATTGGTCAGACTACGAACTTCATCATGATCAAGGATTTGGTTTCGCTCTGCAATGACTTCTCCGGTTTCTGGGTCCACAAGCCGGGTTGCAGCCAAGCGTCCAAACAATCTGGCGCCTATGGATTGGCCGGCAATATTATCGGACCGGCGGATGATGATCCCGTCTTCCGTTCCGCAATCAACCTCGCGGACGATGACGTCCTGCGCCACGTCCACCAAACGGCGAGTCAAATACCCTGCGTCTGCGGTACGGAGTGCGGTGTCGGCCAACCCTTTGCGGGAGCCATGCGTGGAGATGAAGTATTCCAGTGCAGTCAACCCTTCGCGGAAGTTAGAACGGATAGGCAGGGGGATAATACGCCCGGACGGGTCAGCCACCATGCCTTTCATCCCAGCTAACTGCGAAATCGTGGTGAAGCCACCTTTGGTCGCCCCGGAATTTGCCATGGTTGCCAGGTTGCCCATCGGATCCATGGTCTTCTGAACGGCTTTCGAAATATCAGTGTTTGCATTCTGCCAGATTTCAATGACGCGTTGGTTTTGTTCCTGCTCGGTCAACAAACCACGACGAAAATCGCGCTGCACCGCCTCATCTTCTTTGAGGGCGTTTTGAATGATAATTTGCTTTTCCTCGGGAATGGAAATATCGCCAATGGCTATCGTTGTACCGGAACGCGTGGCATATTCAAAGCCAATATCCTT